>CAZXTW010000080.1:0-13648 GCA_964643525.1 uncultured Roseivirgaceae bacterium | reverse complement strand
GATACTATTTGATCCTTTTTATAAGGATTAAATAATTGATTGCTAATGTGTTTATGGATGCCTTTATTCAAACTCAACTGATTTATTTATGAAAATGATTTTTATCAAGGGATGTCTGCTAACTAGTATACTTTGCCTGCAAAGTTCTTTTTTAGCAGCCCAGGGTGCTGACCCACAGGAAGAGCTGTTTGAATTGTCGTTAGAAGAGTTGATGGATATCAACATCTACTCTGCTTCTAAAAAAGTGGAGAAAATATTCAACAGTCCGTTGTCTAGTACCACCATTACCAGAAGGGAAATTGAAAACTCTGGGGCGACCTCAATCATGGAAGCCCTGAGAATGGTGCCCGGTATGATTGTGCGTGAGCATACCAATGGCAATTATGATATTCATATTAGAGGGCTTGACAATACCCTGCGGCAAAACACTGGTATTGGTCATAACAGCACCATTACCTTAGTAACTATTGACGGCCGGCCGGTGTACAACCCCAATGTAGGAGGCACTTATTGGGAAACCCTGCCCATTGGCCTGAATGATGTAGAGCGGATAGAAGTGGTGCGTGGGCCCAGTGCCCCTTTGTATGGGCCCAATGCTGCTGCCGGGGTTATTAACATCATTACCAGAGATATTACTGAAGAAGGCCCTCAATTACTTAGGGGTGATTTGCAGGCAGGCAACGCCGGCACCTATATAGGTAATGTAGCCTTGGGTACTACTATTGGCAATAAAACGAAGGTAATGGTAAGTGGCAATTACCAAACCAGAGACCGGCACCAAACGCAGTTTTTTGATAAAACCACCAACCAGTTTGTGCCCAATGCCAGTGCAGTTACCCCCCAGGCAGCCGTGCCGGGTATAACGCCCGTAGTACCATTTATTGATTTGTTAGACGATGCGCAACTGGCCCAGGAAAGAAAAGGCATTAACCTGTTTTTTGACCATACCGTTTCAGAGGCTGTATACTTTGGCTTTGAAACGGGTTATCAGGATTCGTACTCATTAAAGTTTTTTAGTGATAATGACTATACCTACCACACCGCTGGCAAATCAGACAGTTATTACATCAATGCCCATTTAAACTATCATAATTTAAGGGTGAGGGGGTCATTTACTTCAGGTTTTGAGCATGCTAATATGACCTCGCTTGCCAGCGATTCAAGAATTGACTTTAATAAGGCAGACTTTTTAGCAGAGTATGATTTTGTGGTGTCAGAAAAGCTAACTATCAGGCCCGGTATCAATATTCAATACAACAATTATGACGATACCGAGTATGGTGGAGATGCAGATATGAATACTTTTGGCCTGCTGAATAACGCTGCTGCCATTACTACCAGGGCAGCTACTATCAGGGCTGATTATACACCTACTGATAAGTTGAGAATTGTAGGCGCGGGCCGTTTTGATAATTATACTGATTATGAGGGCCTGGATTTTTCGTACCAGTTGGCAGCTACCTATGCTACTGGTAATGTGTTGCTGCGCGCTACAGCGGCCAGGTCGTTTTTTGCCCAGACCATTTTAGGCTCATCAATAGAGCTGATATTGCCCAACCTTGTTTTTATAGGTAATACTGATGTAAACAATACCAGGGTAGAAACCTATGAGCTTGGCTTCAGGGCCAGGCTGTCAGAAAAGGTAAGCCTTGACGTTGAGCTGTTTCGTCAAAAGCAGTCTGATATACTGGCAGCCGTGTTTGATGCTACCGGCACCCCACCTTTAATTGTTGTTAAGAATATTCCTACAGAGGCTACTCAAACTGGCATTACGCTTTCAATGAATATTGTGCCCAGCACCAGCTTTCAGTTTAAGCCTTTTATAACGCTGCAAAGTACAACCACTAAAAATATTGTGAACAGTATATTTGGTGGCCTGGCATTGATCACTGAGTTTCCTGACCCTACGGTGGTATCAATCACTGAAGAAGACGACCACGAAAACTCACCCTCTGTTTTTGGTGGCTTTTATGCCAACTACAATAAGGGTAGGTTTAATGTTGGGCTAAGCAGTTACTTTATGGGCAGCTATTTTGTGTACCATATTGATCAAAACAATGATGCCCTAACAGGCGCACCGGCACCTGTGAATAACCTGGGCAACCATGACGGTAAGTTGATGCTTAGCGCTAAAGTGAATTACAAACTAACTGATAACCTGAACGTGTTTGTGAACGCCCGCAACCCGTTTAATGCTGATAGCCGTGAGTACTATGCGGTTGATGAAAACGGGGGACTGTATTTAGTAGGCGCTTCATTTAACTGGCATTAAATTGTTTTAAACATCTTGCCCCGCATTGAGTTTACTTCAAATGCGGGGCAGGGGTACTGTTTAAACTAGTAAAACCAGTCTATACTTCCCCTGTTTGTATGATGTAGCGCCAGCTTCATTAGGTCAATAAATTGTTCTGGTCAATTAACTTAAAAAACTCTTCTCGTTTGTTTTTACTCATCACTACTTCCTGATTGCCCAGGTAAATGGTATTGCCCACTATACTGGTTATTTTGTTGATGTTTACAATGTGCGACCGGTGCGTGCGGAAAAAACTTCTGGGCAGAGTGCTTTCAAGTTTACTCATTGACATTAACGACATGATTTTTTGCTTCTCTTCTGTAATAATTTCTACATAGGCCCCTTGCCCATTAATTACAATCACGTCTGCCAGGTTAACCTTTACTATTTTTTTATCGGCTTTAACAAACAATATATTAGCCAGGGCCTCTTCACCACCTGGCCCTTCGCCAGTGCCGGCTGGCCGCACAATGCCAGTAGCCTTACTTACTGCCTTATAAAAACGGTCAAACTCAATGGGTTTTAGCAAATAATCAGTTACATTCATTTCATAACTCTGCACCGCATAATCAGTGTAGGCAGTAGTTAAAATGGTAGAGACTTTACTGGGCAGTACTTTCAGGAAATCAATGCCAGTTAAATGCGGCATCTGGATGTCAAGAAACAAAATATCAATGGTATCATTTCTGATGTAATTCATGGCCTCTAGTGCCGTAGCGCACGAGCCTACAAGTTGTAACTCAGGAATTTTGCTGACATATTCAATTAATAATTTCCTTGCAATAGCCTCATCGTCAACAATCAGACACTTCCAAATCATATATTTATGGTTAGTTCTACTTCAAACGTGTTTACTTTTTCGTGAATTTTCAAGTGGTGGTTATTCGGGTAGTGGGCTTTTAACAGCTTTTTGGTATTACTTAAACCTATTCCTTTACGCTCAAACAAAATCTTTTCTGGTACTTGTTTTAATGAATTGGCCGTAGTAAAATACAATTGTTTTGCATTCAACTCAATGCTTACCTTAATCCATGCGTCTGGGTTGGTTTCTACATCAGAATGTTTAAAGCAGTTTTCTACAAAATTGATCAATATCATGGGGGGTATTTCTGCCTCGTCGTAAATGCCCTCCTGGTAATAGTCTATATTCAGCTTATGGTCATACTTTAACGCTTGCAGGTTCAGGTAGTTTTTTATCAATAAGGCTTCATGGGCCAGCTTTACCTTATCCTGGTTGCACTCGTAAAGTAAATAGCGCATAATATCGCTTAGCTTAGAAATCATTTTGGCAGCTTTCTTATCGCCCAAATAGGCCAGGCCATAAATATTGTTCAATATATTGAACAAAAAGTGCGGGTTAATCTGGTTTTTCAGGATGTTCAGTTCGGCATTGGCTTTATCTGCCAGAAGCCTTAACTCAGTTAATTTTAAATGAAAGTAATGGTCTGACAACCTCATGCTGGCCGCATGTAACATACCCATAATGGTTAACGATAACCAGAACAATGAGCGTGTTACAGGCGGAAGCTCCAAGTCAGTATTAACTCCAAAGTATTGGTTAAAAAAGGGAGCCGTTGTACCGCATACCATAAGTATGGCCAACAATGTCATATAAAAGGGCAATTGCCTTTTGTATTTAGCCCTTTTGCTAATGAAGGCCGGGAAGACACGCAGTAAAAATATTGATACGGCAAGCAGCCCGGTACCAAAAAATGTTACTATAAAGAATAGAGTAGTTGCCATGCCATGGGTAAGGCCAAGCCCAATGGACAACACAATATTCATTACCACAAAAACGTACAACGGTGCCATTCTAAGCAACCGCTGAAAACGTTTAAAATCCAGATTCATACCCTAATATACCACCAATTTTTATTCAACTAAATTCTAATGCATGAATGGTGCGTCTTAATCAACGAAAGGGTTTTTATGCAGTATCAGGTACTTAACTTAAAAAATTAAGCACTTCATTGGCCGCTGGTGGCAATTGGTAAAATATTTTTTAGTGAAATATACTGCTCTATTACATTGCCAAGGTATTCCTCAACTACATCTACTACACCGTTGCATCAATGAAACACTTTATAACCATCCTATTGCTATTGCTGGCAGGCATTGGCCGGGGGCAAATTATTAATATTGGTATTATAGCCGATTTTGAGCCTAACCAGGCAAGGCTGGCTGATTTTCAAAGTCAATTGAAAGATCAGGTACAGAAAACCCTGGGCTCATCATTTACCGTGGCCATTAGTAATAGGCATGTGGTTGGTATTGGCTGGGATGCCGCGCGGGCTTCTGAAGCCTATGATTCATTAACTGCCAGTTGCGACTACATTGTATTGGTTGGGGCATTGAGTACCCGCAGCATATTGCAAAGCAACACCCTAACCAAGCCTACGCTGGCCATAGGTTTTACCAACCTGGCCATTCAGGAAATACCCTACACTGCGCAGGGTACCTCAGGGGTAAATAATTTTTCATATGTGCTTACCTCAAGAGATGTGCAGGAAGAACTGGCCCAGTTCAGGGCATTGGTGCCTTATAAAAAGCTGGCCATACTGGTGCATGAAAAAAACCAGCTTACAACTAATAAGGAAAAGGCCGATGAGCAGCTGAGTAATGCCGCCCAGGCGTTTAACTGTGAGATATACCCAGTGTTTTTAGGTAGTGATTTAACCACCTCACTAAAGGGCATTACGCCCGGAACAGATGCAGTAGTAATTGCAGCCACTTATGAGTTGGGGCAGGGCCAGGTACAGGAAATTTCAAACTACCTGATTAACAACAGGCTGCCCTCGTGGTCAGTTATGAAACAGCACGTAAGCACTGGCATACTGGCATCGCAAGCACCAGATAATGGCATAGAATACTTGATCAGGAAGCTGGCCATTATGGTTGATGACATCAGGCAGGGGGCTGCCCCGGCCAGCCTGCCTGTAAACCTTGATACCAAAAGGCAGCTGTATTTTAATGTAGGTACAGCCCGGCAAATTGGTTACTCGCCTTCATTTCAAACCCTGTTTACTGCCAACCTTGTCAATGAAGAGTATAACCAAGGAGTAGTTAGTTACGACCTGGGCAGTATTATGGAGCAATCGTTGGCGCAAAATTTAGATATAAAAGTTAGCCAGCAGGATATTGCCCTTGCCGTACAGGAGGTACGTGAGGCCAAATCGAATTTTTTGCCTACAGCAGAAATTGCCCTGTCGCAGGTGCAACTGAACGAGGGCCAAACCAATGAACTGTTTGGTGCATCAGAAACTACGCTAACAGAAACTGGTACGGTAGATCAGCTTTTGTTTGCTGAAGAGGCCGCTGCCAACATTAGAATACAGCAACACCTGCTGGAAGCCCAACAGCACAACACACAACAGCAAATAAATGATGTGATTCTTAATACCTACCTGGCCTATTTTAATGTATTGCTGATTAAGTCGAACATAAGGGTGCAAAAAGAGAACTTGGAGGTCAATAAAAAGAACCTTGAGCTGGCCCAGGTACAGAATAAGATAGGTGCAGCAGGTATATCTGACGTGTACCGGTGGCAGGCTGAAGTGGCTACATCTGTACAAGCTGTAATAGAAGCACAAACTGACCTGATTTTGGCCAAGCGAGAGTTGAATGTGGTGCTTAATAATACACTGGAAGATGAGTTTGATGTTGAAGATATAGCCATTGAAGATGAACTGTTTCAGTTTTTTGAGCAGAACATCATGGCTAAAGACATTAATGGCCCTGAGGATATTGATGGGGCAGCTGCCTTTTTAACTGCTGAAGCCCTGATGCGCTTTCCTTCACGGCAGGCGCTTAAGGCCAATATTGCCGCTACCGAAAGGCAATACAAGATGAATAAAAGAGCCTATTACACACCTGCGCTTTCATTGGGCTTTCAGCAGGATGAGGTGCTGAACCGCAGCGGAAATGCCTCAGTAGAAACACCAACAAGCAACTTTTTCAATTCTACCTGGAGCCTGGCCCTGGTAGCCTCATACCCTATTTTTGATGGGAATAGAAGAAGCATTAACCTCCAGAAAACCAAGGTGCAGCAAAACCAACTAGGTATGCAGCTAAGGCAACTAGACAATAACATTGCCTTCAGCGTGCAAACGGCTGCCATTGAGCTGGTAACCAGCCGTACCAACATCCACTTTTCAGGCATCAGTGCTGACAACTCGTGGAAGAACTTTGAGCTTACCCAGGACTATTACCGCAAAGGGGCGGTATCTATTGTGCAGTTGTTTGATGCGCAGAATGCCGCCATACAGGCTAAGCTGGCCTACATCAACTCTGTATATGAGTTTCTGATTGCCTTTGTCAATATGGAAAACAGCATTGGCTACTACAGCATGTTGGCCACGCCAGAGCAACAGGCAGCTTTTGAGCAACGCTACCAAAGCTTTAAAGCCACTCAGCAAAACTAAGCTCAATAACACATTAACAAATTATTTACTGTATTGCAATAACCTCAAAATCAATATGAAAGTACAAGTAAGCATTCTTTTGGTCATAGGTGCCGTACTGCTACAGGCTTGTGGCGGGGGTGGGCAACAACAACAAGAGCCCGTAATAAAACCCATAAAATATGCTGCAGTAGCCATGGTTGGCGGGGTGCAGAAGCGTACCTTCAACGGTGTGTCGCGGTCGGGCTCTGAAACTAACCTTAGCTTCAGAACTAACGGCTTAATTGTAAAGATTAATGTAAACATAGGCAACCGTGTAAAGAAAGGCGCCCTACTGGCGCAGCTTGATACTAAAGATATTGACCTGGCCTACCAGCAGGCTAAAGCTGCTTTAGAAAGTGCCAAAACACAGATGGAAACCTCACGGTCAAACCTTGACCGTACCAAAGAGTTGTACCAGGCCGGCAGCTCATCATTAAACGATTATGAAAATGCCAAAAACAACTTCTCAAATGCCAATTCAAACTATAAAACGGCACAGAAGGCGCTAGACCTGCAACGCTCGCAGTATCATTACGCACGAATAGTAGCCCCTATTACTGGGGTAGTCTCAAACGTTATTGCAGAGGTGAATGAGTATGCCCAGGCAGGTGCCCCAGTAATAGTGATGGACTCTGGCGATGGCAATATTGAAGTTAATGTGGGGGTGCCCGAAGTATTTATATCAAGAATTAGTCACGGCAACCCAGCAGAGATTAAAATTAACGGTTTGCAAACTACCGGTACAGTAACCGAGGTAGGCTTTTCAGCCTCAGGCTCAGCGGTGTTTCCTGTGATTATACAGCTCAATACGCGTAACAATGAGCTGCGGCCCGGCATGCCTGCTTCGGCTACTTTTACTTTTGGGCAGGAAGATAACGAACAGTATCTGGTAGCCCCAATATATGCTGTTGGTGAAGATGGCGAGGGGAATTTTGTGTTTTTGATTGAACCTGAAGATGGTAAAACGGGCGTTGCCAAAAAGCAGCATATTGCTATTGGCGAGCTAACCAGTGAAGGGTTTAAGGTAAACAGCGGCCTGGCTGAGGGCCAGCTTATTGCCACAGCAGGCCTGCAAACCCTACTTGACGGGCAAAGAGTAAAACTATAACACCCACAAAAACACGCAGCATGAACCTTGCGCAATTTACAATAGAGAAGAACAGGATTACCTACATGGTTTTGGCCACCATTGTGTTGATGGGCGTTATTTTATACCAGCAGCTGCCCAGAGACAGCATGCCGCCCATGACCATACGCATAGCCAATATTATTACCAACTTTCCTGGGGCCGGCCCTGAAAGGGTAGAAGAGTTGGTAACTGACAAAATAGAAAAGGTAGCACAAGAGCTACCAGAGTTGAAAGAGCTGAGTAGTACCTCGAGAACGGGCCTTTCAGTGATTGCTGTAGAATTGAAAGATGATGTGCCGCCAGCAGAGTTACAAAGCGTATGGGACCGCCTGCGCAGAAAGCTTAATGCCATTACTGACCTGCCCGAGGGGGTGAGGCCTTTCCTTGACGATGATGGTATTGGCGATGTGTACGGCATTGTAGTAGGCCTTACCAGCGACGGGTACAGCTATGCAGAGCTGAAAGAATATGCTGATGACATTAGAGACGACTTGATTAAACTTGATGATGCCGCCAAGGTTGAGCTGGGTGGCATACAGGCCGAAAGGGTTTATGTAGAGTTTGACGATACTCGTTTAAAGGAATACGGCCTTTCGGCCAATATGCTGATCAACTTTATCTCATCAACCAATATACTCAGTTCTGGAGGTGAAGTAAACGTATTTAATAAGCGTTTGGTACTTGAACCTACCGGTAATTTCAATTCGGTGCAAGATATAGCAGCCATGTTAATTCCTATTGGTGATGAGGGCAGGGTAGTAAACCTGGGCGATATTACCAACATTGTGCGCGGGTATGACACACCTGCCACCCAAAAAGTAAGGGTGAATGGTAGAGATGCCATCTCATTGCATATTTCATTAAAAGACGATGCCAACATTATTAACCTGGGGCAAGAGGTAAACCGGGTGATGGGCGAGTGGGACAAGCGCCTGCCAGTTGGTATTGAGGCCTCTTTACTTTCTACAATGGATGCCTACATTGAGTTTAAAGTCAATGACTTTATGGTAAACCTTGGGCAGTCAATTACCATTGTATTGCTGGTTATGCTGGTTTTTCTGGGCTTGCGTACCGGCTTTGTTATTGCCAGCCTGATACCTATTGTGGTTATCATGACCTTTATGGTTATGGGTATTAGCAATATTGGTATTAACCAGGTGTCATTGGCATCACTGATTATGGCTTTGGGTATGATGGTTGATAATGGCATTGTGGTGGCAGAAACCATCATAGTAAAGTTAGATGATGGGGTGCCTAAAAAGCAGGCAGCTGTAGAAGCATGTTCAGAGCTGTTTACCCCCTTACTTATTTCTACCTTAACTACTTCGGTTGCGTTTTTGTCGTTTTACCTGGCCGAGTCTGTCATGGGTGATGTGGTAGGGCCCATATTTCTGGTAATTTCAATTGCCTTGCTTTCATCGTGGTTCTTATCGCTTACGGTTATCATCTTATTTGCCTACCTGTTTATTAAGGTAAAGCCAGCCGGCAGTAAGCCCAGCCCGGTTGACAGGGCCATTAACTGGGCTAAGGGGCACTATCGCAACCTGATTGTGGTAGCATTAAAGCATAAGGTAGTTGTGTTGCTGGCTATTGTGGCAGCATTTATTGGTGCTATGATGGGGTTTAGTAAAATTGCCTTTGTTTTTATGCCTGACAGTGATCGGAACATGATTACTGTAGATATTAACCTACCGCTTGGTACTAAAATTGAACGTACAGAAGAAGTAGCCGAGTTGATTGACGCCCATATTTTTGAAGCACTACAAGTGAATGATACCCGCCAGGAGGGTATTACCAACTGGTCATCATTTATAGGTAAGGGGCCCGACTCTTACGACCAGGGCTATACCCAAGACGAAGCCAACTCAAGCTACGCCCATATCCTGATCAATACCAGCAGTAAGGCAGTGAATAAGGATATGATTGCCAAACTTGATGCTTACTGTTACGCTACTTTTCCTGATGCTGATATTAAGGTAAGTTCATTGGCCGTGGGCCCTGGTAGCGTACCGGTAGAGGTTGAAATATCTGGCGATGACCCCGATGTGCTGGCTGCCATTGCTGAAAAAGCCAAGCTGAAATTGTTCAATACGCCAGGCACAAAAAACGTACAGGATGACTGGGGCCCTAAAAGCAAAAAGTTTGTGATTGCCGTAGACCAGAACAATGCACGCAATGCAGGCGTAACCAGCCAGGATATTGCCACCTCTTTACAAACAGTGTTAGATGGTTTTGAGGCTGGCGAGTACCGCGAAGACGACGAGTCAATACCCATTGTAATGCGTAGTAATGATAATGAAGAGCAGTCGTTCGAATCAATTCAGGCCTTAAACGTATACGCGCAAAGCTCTGGGCTTAGCGTACCATTGCTACAGGTAGCCAGCGTACAGGCCGAGTGGCAGTATGCTAAAATCCAACGCCTTGATATTGACCGTACCATTACCGTTTCAAGCGAGCTGAAAGAAGGTGGTAACGCCAATGCCATTACTGCATTGATGGCTGCGTATTTGGCTGAAGAGTCGAAGTCGTGGCCTATGGGGTACACTTATCAGTTTGCGGGCGACGCTAAAGATACTGAAGAAAATATGGGGGCTGTGTTTGCTTACATTCCACTGTCGGGGTTTCTTATTCTGCTGCTGCTCATTATCCAGTTTAACTCATTTCGTAAAATGCTTATGGTTACCTGCACCATTCCGTTGGCAGTTATAGGCGTGGTCATAGGGCTGTTTTTATTTGGTGAAACCTTTGGCTTTATGCCCTTTTTGGGCGTGATATCATTGGCAGGTATAATCATTAACAATGCCATTGTATTGATTGACAGGATGGAGATGGAGCAAAACGTTTACAGGCGCACTGAAAAAGATGCTGTTATTGTAGCCTGCCTGCAACGGTTCAGACCCATTTTGCTGGCCACCTTTACTACGGTGCTGGGGCTAATACCCTTATACATTAGCGGGGGCGAAATGTGGGAAGGTATGGCTGTGGTCATTATGATTGGGCTGCTTTTTGGTACCATTATTACCCTGTTTTTTATACCAGCATTTTACAGTTTGTTGTACAAGCTATCATATAAGGGTTATGCTCTGGGCAATGCCACCGAAAACGCATTACAAACATGAGTAAGCCCTACTATAAATACCTGTTAAGGCACTTTTTGTATTGGACCCCCGTATTTACCTTATTTACATTATTCAGGCAGGCGGGCCATGAAACTATAAAAGCGGTTGATGTTCCTGAAATGTCAATTGCGCAATATGCCTTTTTTCAGCTTGTAATTGGCATAACAGCGGGGCTGCTTTTTGGCAGCATAAACTACTCACTTGATAAGTACATTGCCCGGCGGGTACCTTTTGGTAAAACAGTACTGATAGGTTCACTCAGTTATTTAACAGGTGTGTTGCTTATGGTTAGCTTAGGTTTTGTTGCCTACCTTACTCTACAGGGGGTGCCTTTAACCCCTCAGCTGTTTGCTACCTACTTCTTTTCAGTAGAGATGCTGCTCATTATGCTGTATAACTTTATTGCTGGTGCCATTTTTGACTTTGTGAAAGAGGTAGATAAAAAGTTTGGCCCCGGCAACTTGTGGAAAATGGTTATGGGCGAGTTTTACCAGCCAAAAGAAGATGAGCGCATTTTCATGTTTTTAGACCTGAAAAGTTCAACTACCATAGCAGAAAAACTTGGCCATGAGGCTTATAGTAACCTGATTCAACGCTGCTTTCATGATGTATCTGACCTGGTGGTGCAGTACCAGGCAAGTGTATACCAGTATGTTGGTGATGAAATTGTGCTAAGCTGGCGGGTTGAAGAAGGCTTAAACAACCTGAATTGTCTCCGCTTCTTTTTTGGTTACCAACAAATGCTGTTCAGAAACAAGGCCTATTATGAGGCCAGGTTTGGGCTGCTGCCCCAATTCAAAGCCGGGCTGGAAATGGGTAGTGTAATGGTGGCAGAAGTGGGTGATATTAAACGCGAAATTGCTTTTCATGGTGATGTGCTAAACACTGCCGCACGCATACAAGCTTTATGTAACCAGTATGGTAAAATGATTTTAGTTTCTGAAAGAATTGAGCAGGCCATCAAACAAAATATAAAAGGCAGGGCAGAGCTGATGGGTAACCTGCAACTCAGGGGCAAACAAAAGTACGTAAAGGTATATGCTATAGAAGCCCCCCAGCTTGTAGTTGCCTCTTAATACCATGCCTTGAGCTCTGCCCTGCAATATGAGAAATATATAGTTACCCAGCTGCCAGGCTTGGCTGTTTGCTGCGTAGGGCAGCCAGCTTTTTAAAGGTAATGATATGTAAGAATATGATGGTAGCAGGGGCAAAGGCGGGTATCCAGCTAAAAGGAAAGGTGCCAAACTGTATAATGCCAGCCGTATTTAGTTCAAGAGCAGCCCTGGTGGTAACAATGGCTGATGCCAGCACTGATAGAATATCAAACAACCCAAACACATTCCAGGCCCAGGCAGTTGCAGTGGCCCATTTAGCCTTTCGCTTAAGTGCATAGATTACAGCAATACCCAACAAGGCGGTAGCAATATCACCTATGCCACCAATATAGGCAAACGACTTGGGCAGGGCCCCATAAGCATGGCCAATAAGAAAATACACACCTACAAACCTGAATAGCTGCAACCATACTAGCTGGCCCACGGCAATATGATCTATCAAAAGCTTAAACCAGGGCCTGGTTTGCACAACTAGTAGTAAGAAAATAAACAGCGGTGTGGCAGTAAACAACAGCACCCTGGGGGGCAGCATGTTTACAGCAAAAAAGCCGGTTAGTGAAACAGCGGCCACTACTGCAAAGTACGTTAAGAAAAAGACAACAATGCGCCTGTATAGCTGGCTGGCCTGCTGTTGGGTTTTACCTGCCTTTAAATAACCGGTTTTTGCCACATGGCCAAGCATAAATATAGGGGCTACAAAAAAGGCAATAAAGGTTAGTGATACCCAAAGGGGTACCGGTGTCATGTGTAATTCCATAAAGTAAAGGTGTTTGTTTAAGGGTATGCCAAAAGTACCAGTTGCGGCATTGCCGTACCTTGCCATATGGCAAGTTTGCAACAGGCCGCTAAAAAATTAAGGTGTTTTGGCTACTTCCTTCCTAATCCGGCTCAGTGAGGTATCAGTCACGCCCAGGTAGGAGGCTATTACTTTCAAGGGTACGTTTTGAATAATATCGGGGTGTTGGGCCAACAGTTGCAGGTAGCGTGTTTCGGCAGAGTCTTTCAGTAACGAAAGCATGCGTTGGTGTACCTGCGATAAATTAAGTGTTAGCAGCATGCGGCCCATTTCTCTAAACTCTGGTATAGTATGAAAGCAGGTGTTTAGCGTTTCAAAATCAATGCTATGGGTTTTGCAGTCAGTCATGGCCACATAACTTTCTTTGCTGGGTTCCTTTCTGAAAAACGACAGGAAATCGTTCACAAATGATGGTGGCGAAAATATTCTGGTAGTTACCTCTTTGCCCTGGTAGTCAATGGTAAAGCAGCGCATGTAGCCCTGAACCAGGAAATAGGTTCTGTTGCTTACGCGGCCCTCTTGCAGTACCAGCTGCTGTTTGTGCAGCTCAATGGGTTCAAAGTGGCTGGCAATTAATGCAGCCTTATCGGGTGGCATGGGCAACACTTGCTGTATGTAGGCTTCAATAGTCATAGGGCAGTGGCCAAACGGTGCGGCTTATAAGTTTATTGGCCAATGTAATACTTTTTCTTGAGCCAAAATGCCACCCTTACCAGCAATACCGATCGTTCAGTCCATTATGAATAGCCTCGCT
>CAZXTW010000079.1:0-13680 GCA_964643525.1 uncultured Roseivirgaceae bacterium | reverse complement strand
CTAAGCACCAGCCCTGGCAGCCCCAACCAGCAAGGGCCCGTAACAGTGCTGCTGAGCATGCCGGTACCTACGGCAGCAGCGCCCGAACAAACAGTAACACTGGGGCAATACCGCAAGCATATAGATGCCAACAGCAGCCTGCTGTTGTTTGACCTGACCCAGCATACCGCTATACTAACAGCCGTTTTAGAAACCAATACCTTGCTATGCCTGGGCACCGAAGGCCCGGTTGCACTGACGTGGCAGGCCGCAGAGCTGGCCGTTTATGTTACACACAGCTAGCAGGGGCGCGCTACCCACACCATGCCCAGCCCCTTTTTACAGATAAAAATGGTGATTGCTGTAAGTATTGTGCAATTTCCTGTATTTTTAGCGAACTGTACCGCAAGCGATAAAACCAATGCATGGGTATGCGAAAAATTAATTTGAATACTATTGGGACGCGGCTGCTGATTGGCTTTGCCAGCATGTCGCTCATCATTGTTATTATTCTGTTTTTGAATATTGGCCTTACTGGTAACCTGCTGGACAGAAACCAGGAGATGACTAATACCTACCGGCCCGCATACAATTTACTGAAAACGCTTGACGGCGAGGTTGACCGCACGGGCTACTCGCTAAGCGTATACATGCAAACCAAGAACGATACGTTTAAGGTATCGCGCAATATGATCTGGGATGCCTACATTATCCCTACGCTTGACTCGCTGGCCACTTTTGAAGCTATTTTTGCTGACCCTGCCCTGCAAAGCACACTAAACAGCGCCACGGTTATTGGGCAACAGCTGCGCCTGCGCCAGGATGAGGTAGAAGCGCTGAGTGAGCGGGCAACAGGTACGCTAAAGATTAATCTTGATGATTATAATGGCGTGGTGAATGATACACTGACGCTGGGCACTGACCTGCAAACGTGGATTGACAATAAGCTGGGTACTTTTAGTACGGCCACAGCACAGAGTGAAGACATGAAGGTGCTGGAAGCCGAGCTGATACCAATGACGTTTGAGTTTAGGCGGCAGGTAAATGGGTTGGCCCAGGCACTGGCCCTGATTATAGAAACTAAGCAGGCCCAGATGGAACTGCGCAGCCGTATTTATAATACCATTGATATTTTGCTGATGGTCATATCCATTAGCCTGGTGGTGGGGCTGTATTACTGGATGCGCAGCCGCCTGTTTGATGCCATTAATAAGGTGCAGGAGCAGCTGGGCGTGTTGAGCCGGGGCGATTTGCTGGTGCAGGAAACCAGCAGCGATGATGAAACCAAAACGATACATGCCGAGATTAATATCCTCTCGGCCAACCTGACCAACGTGCGTGACTTTGCTGTTGAGGTGGGGCAGGGCAAGTTTGATAATGAGATAGAGGTATTTAATAATGAGGGTGATATTGGCCGCTCGCTGGCCTCTATGCGTGACAGCCTGAAGGAGGTTGCCGATGAAGACAAGCAGCGCAACTGGATTAACGAAGGCATGGCCCGCTTTGGCGACCTGCTGCGCACTTACTCTGATAATTTGGAGGGCCTGGCCGATAGCGTAATCAGCAACCTGGTAAAGTACCTGGAGGCCAACCAGGGGGCTATTTTTATTCTGGAAGAGCAGGGCAATGATAGCAGCCTGAAGCTGCAGGCCTGCTATGCGTATGACCGAAAGAAGTTTGTGAACAGAAGCCTGGCCCCCGGTGAAGGCATTGTAGGGCAAGCCTGGCTTGAGCAGGAAAGCATTTATATGACCGACCTGCCCGATGATTATGTGAATATTACTTCCGGGCTGGGCGGGGCACTGCCTAAAAGCCTGCTGATTATGCCCCTGAAAACCAATGAAGAGGTATACGGCGCGCTGGAGATAGCCTCGTTTAACGAGCTTGAAAAGCACCAGGTTGAGTTTGTGCGTAGCGTGAGCGAAAGTATTGCCGCGGCCATTGCCTCAGTGAAAACCAGCGACCGCACGCGCGTGCTGCTGGAAGAGTCACAACAGATGACTGAGCAGATGCGCTCGCAAGAGGAAGAGATGCGTCAGAATATGGAAGAGCTGCAAGCCACCCAGGAAGAGATGCACCGCAAGGCCAAAGAAACACAAGACCTGCTGGAAGAGTCAAAACGCCACGAGCAGGAGGTAATGGATAAGAGCGATGAGCTGGAGCAGCGAGAGCAGGAACTGCGCGAGAGCCAAACCGATGTGATTGCCATTTTGGAAGGCATACCCGATATGATTATTGTAACAGACCAGGAGGGCAAAGTAGAAGACCTGAACGCGCAAGCGCTAGACAAGCTGGCACCAGATGGCGGCAGTGAACATATTACCGGGTATATACCAGCACTTGGTGAAGAAGATATTGCTGCTGATGTGCATATGGTAATGGATATTAACGATAATGAAGGCCGGGCCATGCACGTAGAGCTGCGCACAGCCACTGTTGAGAAGAGCAGTGGCACCAAACTGATTTTTATGGTGCACGAGTTGAAGCACCGCAGCCCTGCCCCCGACAGCGGCCAGCTGGAAACGCTGCTGAGCCAGCAGAAGGAGAAGGAAGCCGCCCTGACAGCCCAACTGCGCAGCCTGGAGGCCCAACTGAAAGACCGCCTGAAGGGCTAACCCCATGCCGCAAGCCTCGGTATACCCCCAGCCTATTACGCATTATGCAAACGGCAGCCCCACCCAACGGCCCGACCTGGTGGTTACTGAAGAGCCCCTGGAAATACAGTTGTATTACGGCCCAGAAAACAACCGCCAGAAAGAACGCCTTACGGTAACCATGCGCACACCAGGCCATGATTTTGAGTTGGTGTGCGGCTTTTTGTATGGCGAAGGGCTGATTGAGCAGTATACTGATATTACCACCATTAGGTACTGTACAGAGCCCCAAACGCCAGAAGAGGCCGAGAACGTTGTGCTGGTGCATTTGCGCCCCAGTCTGGCCGTGAATATTGACACAGCCAGCCGTAAGTTTATGACCAGCGCTGCCTGTGGGGTATGTGGTAAAGGGGCCATTGAGGTATTGCAGCAGCACGGCTGCCATACGCTGCCCAACAGCCCCTGGCAGGTAAACCCCGCCACCCTGCACGGGCTGCCCAACAGCCTGGAGCAGGCACAAACCCTGTTTAAGCATACTGGCGGCATACATGCAGCTGCCCTGTTTAGCCCAACCGGCCAACTGCTGCGCCTGCGTGAAGATGTGGGCAGGCACAATGCGGTAGATAAGCTGGTAGGCAGCTTACTTTATGAAGGGCAGCTGCCCTTAACGCAACATGTAATGCTGGTAAGCGGCCGGGCAGGTTATGAGCTGGTGCAGAAGGCAGTGCGGGCCGGCATACCCTGCATGGCGGCTGTAGGTGCCCCTACCAGCCTGGCAGCCCAACTGGCCAGCCAGTTTAACTGTACCCTAATAGGCTTTTTAAAGCACAGCAGTTTTAATGTGTATGCCGCCCCCCAAAGAATAGGCTAACGCTACAGGTTTTTATACCTTTATGGCATGAGTAAGCCCGAAAAATCACTATTTCTGCTTGATGCCTATGCCCTCATATTCAGGGCGCATTTTGCCTTTAGCAAAAACCCTCGTATAAACAGCAAAGGGGTAAATACCGGCGTAATGCTGGGCTTTACCAATACATTGCTTGATGTGATTAAAAAAATGAAGCCTACGCATTTGGGGGTGGTGTTTGATACCTCTGCCCCAACGTTCAGGCACAAGGAGTTTCCTGCATACAAAGCCAACAGGCAGGAAACACCTGAAGATATTATTACGGGGGCGCCTATTGTAAAAGATATTGTGCGGGCGTTTAATATACCCGTGACGGAGCTTGACGGGTACGAGGCTGACGATATTATAGGCACCTTTGCAAAAAAGGCTGCCCGCGAAGGCTTTGAGGTGTTTATGATGACCCCCGATAAGGATTACGGCCAGCTGGTAGAAGAGCATGTGTATTTGTACAAGCCAGCCTATATGGGCAATGCCGTTGATATTATGGGGGTGCCCGAGGTGCTGGCCAAGTGGGATATTGAACGCATTGACCAGGTGACTGATATGCTGGGCCTGCAAGGCGACAGTGTTGATAATATACCCGGCATACCGGGCATTGGCCCCAAAACAGCCAGCAAGCTGCTGAAGCAGTTTGGCAGTGTTGAAAATGTGGTGGCCAGTGCTAACCAGCTGAAGGGCAAGCAGCGGGAAAATATAGAGAACTACGGCCAGCAGGGCATACTTTCAAAGAAGCTGGCCACGATTCATACAGAGGTACCACTGCCTTTTAATGCCGATGAGTTTGCCTACGAAGGCCCCAATGAAGAGGTGCTGAAAGCGCTGTTTGATGATTTGGAGTTCCGCACGTTGAAGCAGCGCATGTTTCCTGAAAAAGGCAAGGCGGCAGCTACCTCAAAAGCCAGCAATGCCAATGCCGAAGGGCAGCTTTCAATGTTTGGTGGTGCCGCCACAACACCAACAGCGGCCGAGCCTGAAAAGGCAGCCCCGCGTGAAAAAGATACTATCCTATCTGTTATTCACGACTACCACCTGGTGAACGACCCCGGTGAGATGGATGAACTGGTGAAGTACCTGCTGCTGCAAAAGGAGTTGTGTTTTGATACTGAAACCACCAGCATTCATGCTACTGATGCTGAGCTGGTGGGCCTGTCGTTTGCGTGGCACCCCACCGAAGCGTATTATGTGCCCGTACCGGCCGACAAAGAAGCCGCCCAGCAAATTGTAGAGCGCTTCAGGCCCGTGTTTGAAAGCCCCACCATCATAAAAATTGCGCAGAATGTAAAGTATGACATGCTGGTGCTGAAGAATTACGGGGTTGATGTAAGCCTGCCCATTTGGGATACCATGCTGGCCCATTATTTGGTTGATGCCGAAACGCGGCACAATATGGATATACTGGCCGAGAATTACCTGAATTACACGCCGGTTTCAATCACAACGCTAATAGGCAAAAAGGGCAGCAAGCAAAGCAGCATGCGCGACGTGCCAGTTGAAGCAGTAGCCGAGTATGCCGGTGAAGACGCAGACATTACCCTGCAGCTGAAGCACAAGCTGGTGCCCGAGCTAAAAAAGCAGGGTGTTGAAAAGCTGTTTCATGAGGTAGAGCTGCCCCTGATTAACGTGCTGGCAGGTATGGAGCATGCCGGAGTAAAGATTAGCACCGAGGCCCTGAAAGAAATGAGCGACGACCTGGCCCAGATGAGCCTGGGGGTGCAGGAACGCATTTATGAGCTGGCAGGAGAGGAGTTTAATATTGCCAGCCCCAAGCAGCTGGGCGTGGTGCTGTTTGAGAAGCTGAAGCTGGTAGACAAGCCCAAGAAAACCAAAACGGGGCAATATGCCACTAATGAAGAAGTGCTGGCCAGCCTAGAGAAAGACCACGAGATTGTAACGAGAATACTTGACTTCAGGGAGTACCAAAAGCTGAAGAGCACGTATGTTGATGCCCTGCCTAATATGATTAGCGCCCGGGACGGCATGGTGCATACCAATTATAACCAGACAGTAGCCGCTACGGGCCGGCTAAGCTCATTGAACCCTAACTTGCAGAATATACCCATCAGAACGGCCAAGGGCCGTGAAATACGCAAGGCGTTTGTGCCCAGGGCTGAAGGGTACAGGCTAATGTCGGCCGATTATTCGCAGATTGAGTTGCGCATTATGGCTGCCTTTTCTGAAGATGAGCATATGCTTGAGGCTTTTAAGGCTGGGCGCGATATTCACCGGGCCACGGCTGCCAAAGTGTTTAAGGTGGGCCTTGACGAGGTAGACAGTGATATGCGGCGCAAAGCCAAAACAGCCAACTTTGGTATTATTTATGGTATTTCTGCCTTTGGGTTGTCGCAACGGCTAAATATACCCAGGCGTGAGGCCACAGAAATTATAGACACCTACTTTGCTGAGTTTCCGGCTATTAAATCATATATGGACCGGGTTATTAATGAAGCACGTGAGCAGGAGTACGTGGCCACGATGCTGGGCAGGCGGCGCTATTTGCGTGACATTAATTCACGAAACGCCACCACCAGAGGTTTTGCAGAGCGCAACGCCATTAACACGCCCATTCAGGGTAGTGCTGCCGATATGATTAAGGTGGCCATGGTTAATATTTATGACTGGCTGCAACAGTCAGGCCTGAAAACCAAAATGATTATGCAGGTGCATGATGAATTGGTTTTTGATGTGTATGCAGGCGAAGAGGCCATAGTGCAACAGCATGTAGAGGTTATGAAAACTGCCCTGCCCCTGCCCGTACCTATGGAAATTGGTGTTGGCTTTGGTAATAACTGGCTTGAGGCTCATTAAAAAAATGCCCCCCAGTAAAACCGGGGGGCGATAAGCATCATTGAAAGCAATTTTTAAGGCAGATTGGTATTTGGTGTTTATATCTGCACTGTTTTACGGTATGCTGTTTTTGATTGATTCTGTAAGGGCAGGGCCGCTTACGTTCAATACATTCAGCTCAATGTTGTTTGAGCGTGAATCGTCTAAAACTTCAACGTTTAAGGTTTTAGCATCTAATTTAATGTTGTTGTGCTCGCTGGCCAGCGTGTACTGTGCTGTGAACATAAGCAGAATGCCAGCGATGATGATCGCTACTATTCTAATTGTTCTTTCCTGTTCTAATGTTTTCATTTTGTGCAGAGTGATTATGAAAACAAATCTCATCTTTTTCTTCTTAAAAAATTACGTTAATCGTTCAGTGTGTTTTGTCGCTCGGTGAATAGTTGACTTTGCTCTTTTATGGCTTATCAACGGGTAAGTAACCCAAAGGTTATAGTGGTTATTGAAATAGTTTTATTTTAAACCTGAAGCCAGGCCCTATTTTTTGCACATTACACATTAAACTTACATGGTGACTTTAGTGTAGAAATTGTGTAGCGTGAATTAAAAGGTGCCTTGAACTGCCATTTAGAGGCCTATGCCTAGCTAATGAATTGTATATTCCTTACTCTACACTAAAAAGTAGCCCCTGAATGATTAGAATTATTGTAACCATTACTTAAATAGGAAATATTGGTATGATTTTAAACTATAAATGATTTCAGTAAAACTACCTAAGTAGCATTGTGCAGTTGGTATTGTGCAACAGTATGGGTATTACTTAAAAAGAACTTCTGACTTTAACTGGCCTGGTTTTCAGACCAATAACCATAAAGCACCAAATTATTGCACAAGCACCAGATAGTACATGTTACTATTGTGCATGGTTATTTTATAATGGCTAAGGCCACCAGGTTTTGAGATATTTGCAGGCCTGAATTTTGTAACTCTTTTAGCTTAAGCTCAAACTTGAGTTTACCATCCTGCTCAATAAAATTGATAGAGCTGCCCAACTCTATTGCCCCGGGTTGTTCGCTAATAATTATGGTTGGCGCACCGTGGTAATGGCTTTTGATGCCGGGAATGTTTGGTGTTTCTTCGGCCGGCACAAAAATGATGTGGCAGTCAGCCAGGGCTGATACATCAGAAAAAACATGCATAGCAAGTGGCTTGGCTGAAGTGCTTTTTGCATTGACCATTCGTTCAAAAGCGCTTATGGCCCCCTGGTTTTTACCGAATACAGCAATGTGGTAAGCTGCTGCCTCCTGTGGCCATTCAATGTATTTAGTAAAGTTGTATACAAATACTGTTTTGTAGGTAAAGTCTTGCCTGGCAGGTTGTGTACCTGCATTGAGGTGGCCCGTAAAAGCTAACACTAAAATTAAAACTGTTGCTATAATGAAATACTTCTTAGCCATATGCACATTATTCTATACTTGAAAAGATAATCATATTATAGCAATATGAGTGCCATTAAGGCGCTTTTGTGCGTTTTGCAAAAAAACAGCCAGCACGATTAGTGCCAGCTGTTGAGCATATATTCATAAAGCCGGTAGCGAGTAGGCTACGGCCAGGTGGTAACTATACCAGAATGGCAAGCCCCAGCAGCTGACTGCTGATTTTCAGGCCCTGTTCTTCGGCTACGGCCTGGTTAAACTCAAATTTTAACTTACCATCAACATTAATGAAGTTAATGCACGAGCCCGCCGTTGCCATGCCTTCTTTTTCGGTAATTACTAAGGTGTTATTGCCTTTAGTTTTGCCAAGTATTTTGCCCAGGCTATCGCTGCTTTCGTAAGGAATAAACAGGATGTGGCACTTTTCCATGGCAGCCAGCGTAGGGAATGTTTTGATGATGAGCTTTTTACTGTGGGCTGTTTTAGCAGCTGCCATGCGTTGAAAGGCCTCAATGACAACCGGGTTGCTGCCATAGATACCAATAACAAGCTCGTTGCCATCGTCAGGCCAAACAATGTACTTGGTAAAGTTGTAAATGAATACTGTTTTGAATTTGTATTCGCCGCCGTTGTCCTGGGCATTATTTGCCACAGGAGCACTTAAAGCTACAATCAATAATACAATGAAGGTATAAAGCCTATTCATAGCATGATTTACTAGTGATTCTCGAGTGTGTTGCAAACGCAGAGCCTATACAATGATAAACTCGCTCTGTGAGGCCATGGTTACATAAAGTATGCCAAATATAATCTTCTAAACAGCAGGCAATTTGATAATTGGTGGTTCAAGATAAAACAGTAAATACATAAACGGAAGTTATGCAGTACATGTGAGGGGTGTATTTACCTGTAACATAAACATGCAAGAAAGTTAGCTTAGGGTTGCGCCTGAATCGTTCAAACAAATGCAAGTAAAAAGCAAATAGGTATAAGGTTTTGCCAGTGGCCTGTAATGTAAAGAATTATACTGCAAAGAAACCAGAATATATTTGATACAACAAAGTTTTATATGGAATGAGCGGAGGCATCGATGAAGTGTACATAAAAACCGATAAAACTGGATTACAAAATGTGCCGTGTGCCAAAGCATGGTCAAGAGATTTTATTGATATTATTTAATACTAGACGGAAACCTTTATTAGTTTGGGCTGTCATTGAGCAAAAAGAAGGCAACGATTGGAATCGGGACATCAGACGCTGCACTATTATTTAATTAAGCGAAGTAAGGCTGGCGACAGGCAGGCCCAGGCAGAGTTGTACAAGCTGTATGCAGCAGCTATGTACAATATTTGCAGGCGTATGCTGGGCGATGAAGATGATGCAAAAGATGTGCTTCAGGATGCATTTATTGATGCGTTTGTGAAGCTGCATACCTTAAAGGAAGAAGCCATGTTTACTGCCTGGATTAAACGCATTGTGGTGAATAAGTGCATCAACGCATTAAAAAAGAAGCAAGTTATTGAACCACTAGATACAATAAATGAATGGGGAGAAACATTTACTGAACACGATGATCAGGATAAGAGCGACTATGTGGCTTATGAAGCCAAAAAGGTGTTGAAGGCTATTGACCGGATATCTGACGGTTGCAAGGTGGTTTTGAACTTATACCTGTTTGAGGGGTATGATCATAAAGAGATTGCCCAGATACTTGGCATTACTGAGTCAGGCTCGAAGGCCCAGTACAGCAAAGCGAAGAAAAAAATCAGGCATTTGATAACTACAGAAAGTGTATAGAGATATGAAAGATGGGTTGAAAGATTATGTAGACAATAAACGGCAGGAGTTTGAATTGCCAGCCGAAGGATTAGATAACTTATGGGAAGGAATTGCTGCCGGCATTGAGCAAGATAACAGGCAACAACAACCAAAGGATGCCAGGTTTAACTGGAGGCCTGTGATGAAAATTGCAGCTGCCTTGCTGGTTGGGGTTAGCCTGGTGGCCATAGCCTTACAGTATACCAATAAACCCAACACCCAAGCCGGTGAGGTAGCACTGGGCGAAATTTCTAATGAGCTTGCTGAAACCAGTGAGTATTATGCCAGCCAGATAGAAACTAAGATTGAGTTTATTAAAACCAGCAGAAGTGAGGTTGACCCAGCTATTTGGGAAGACCTTGAGTTACTGGATCAAGCATTTATTGAATTGAAAGATGACCTGAGAGACAATGCTGATAATGAAGAGGTGGTGAATGCCATGATACAGAATTACCGAATTAAGTTGGAAATATTAGAGCATATTATAGATGAACTACAAAGTGATGAAGAAGGCAATTGAGTGTTTGCCCACCAAAGCCACCTATCTGGCTATAGGTGTGCTTTGCCTGAGTTGGGCAATTAACTTACAGGCCAAGGAAAATAATACAAAACTAACCAAGGAGGTTAGCAGGGGGTTTGCGGCACAAAAAGATGTTACAGTAGATGTTTCAAATAAGTACGGCCAGGTAATTATCAATACATGGAAGCAAGACTCTGTTAAGATTGAGGTGGTGATTACAGCCTATGGCAAGCGAGATGATTTGGTGGAGAAGGCGCTGAAGCGTGTTGACCTTGATTTTAGGCAGTCAGGAAATTTCATTACGGCTGAAACCGTACTTGACAGGAAGTCGGGTTCGTTAAAGGAATTTTTTAACTCTGTAGGTGATTACTCAAAAGCGCTGCTGAGTAAAAATAAGCTTGAAGTTGATTACCAGATTTATATGCCTGAAACAGCCAATATTTACATTGATAATAAGTTTGGCGATGTGTATTTGGAAGAAGTGTTTGGAAAGAGTAAAATAGTGGTTTCGCATGGCAACTTGCGAGCCTACCGGTTACATGGTTTTGCCCGAATTGACGTAAGCTTTGGCGATGCCAACCTGAAATATATTAAAGAGGGGGAGTTACTGTTAAAAGTGGCTGAAGCTGATATTACTCAAGCAGATGCTGTGAATATTAAGGGGAACTCATCAAAGGTATTTATAAAAGAAGCAAAGGAGCTGGGGGTTGACTGCCGTCATGATAAGCTCACGATAGAGTCTGTTGAGATGATTAGGGGCAGGGGTAGTTTTTCTGATGTTAAGATTAACACCATGCATGTGCTTACTGACCTTGAGCTAAGCTACGGCCAGGTACGGATTAATGAAGCATTAGATGGCTTTAATCAGATTTCGATTAACGGAAAATCGACCGATATAGAGGTTAACCTACACGGTAATGCCTATGTTAACGCTGACATTACGGCTGTAGATGATAAGTTAACCATGCCTATTAGCCAAAACCACACAAAGAGAGAGGCCAAAGACGACCGCGGTAAGGTTGTGAATGTATCTGGTTATTTAGGTGCTGATAAAGGCACCGAAAGCCGGTTGTATATAGATGCCGATGGAGGTGATACGCAAATACATTTTAACCCTTTAGACCCGGGTAATGAGTAACCGAGCTACATTTGGTTATGCTCTTTGGTCAGGGCCACTATATTCTTGATGAAACTCATCAGGGTAAAAGTATTGAAGTAATTCTTCAAAAGCATTTTGGGGTACAGGCTTATGAGGTTGATTTACCCCCTGGCTGAGGTCATTTAAACTTTTATGGTGAATCGAGATGATTTTTGCACCCGTTGTTTTCTTTTCCATAAGCAAGCTAGTTTATTGGGGTTAATTAGAAAGCGTAGGATTAAAGATGAACAATTTGTGGCTTTAATTCAATCCTTAATATTAATGGAATTTATCTCACCAAAACCAATGACGGGTGCCTCCCTAAATTAACTGATTAATTAGTTGTGCAGTTTGTTTTGGCTGATCTAAAGGGAACATATGCCCACCAGAAAATGGCACGAACTGGGTGTCAGTAAATTTTTTCTGCAACCACAACACATCTTTGCGTGCCAGTACATCACTTGATTTACCGTAAATAAAATGACTGGGAATGGCAATGTTCTTTTTGCCTACCTTTGAAGGGGTATTTTTAAATATTTGATACTCTACTATTTTAGGTATAGCCAATGAGTACTGGCTGTCATTTGCCACCAGTGCATGTTTTACATAAAGGTCAAAGCTTTCACTATCAAAACTTTGAAACAAAGCTTTTGGCCTCCAATAGGCATATGCTTCATCAATTGAGTCAAATGTATCTTTTCGCATGCGGGCTTTGTTAGCAGGTGGTATAAGCCTTCCTGCAAGGCCCATAGCCCTGACTGTACCCAATACCAGCCTTTTAGTTGGGCGAAAGATTGGAGGGTCTAAAAAAACCAGCTGGCTAAATAATTCGGGGCGCTTTTGATAAGCCCAGAGTAATAAGTAACCGCCAAGTGAGTGCCCAATGCCTATAACTGGTTGGGTTTGGCTAGCCTCAAGTTTTTGGATGATATTGGTTACTAACGGCTGCCAACCTTTTAATGGTTGCCGTAGATCTGCTCCAAGGTGTTCAATATAGTCAACCTGCTCAATTTCCAGATGTTTAAACAACGCCTGGTAGGTTTTTGCAGGTATGCCATTGGCATGTGCAAAAAATACTTCTGGCATTAGGCTTACTGGTTAATCGTCTTTAGTACTGCCCATATCCTCATCTTTAGTAAGCTTTGCCCTTCTTCTGCCAATAATGGGGGCGCGCTTAAACGGTTTGGTTTCGTCAAAAAGCTTGCGGTAGGTGTGGTGGGTTTTTACAACATCACCACCTACTTGCTCAACCACGTGAATCATCCTTGGGTTAAAATCACCAATCCAGTTCATTTCAAAATCGTCGTAGCGTGTATAATCTTCTTGTACCATTACTCTGGCAGCCATAATCAGGGCCCCTTCAACGCCTTTACCCTGGTGTTCTGGCACAATACCAAAGCCCATACCAATTGCTTTTTTACAGGTTTTACGCCAGTTGTGCCACACAAACTTTAGCTTGCCTAACAGGTTAAGCTTGCCATTGATGTGTTTAAATATTTGATTTACCTCTGGTAACATTATAAAAAAAGCAATGGGCTCATTGTCATAATATCCAAACCAGACTATTTTTTCGTCAAGTATGGGCTTCATTTGCTTCAGCACGTTTTTAGCTTGTAATGAAGACATCTTGGCTACGCCTGCATGGCTACCCCATGCTTTGTTGTATACCTCTCTGAACTCCTCAGCATATTGGTACAGGTTTTTCTTTATTATATGCCTGAAGGCATAACGGTTGTTGTCTTTCAGGCGCTCGGCCTTTTCGGCCAGACGGGGTGATAGGGGTGCGCGCATTCTGCGGCCGTAGGTAAACTGCTTAAAATACACCTGAAAACCATATGTTTCGAACAGCTTTTGGTAAAACGGCAGGTTGTAGTTATTCTGGTAGTTTGGGTCAATATCAAAACCATCTACCAATAAGCCCCACCACTTGTCACGGTCGCCAAAATTTATTGGGCCATCCATGGCCTCCATTTCATGCTGTTGCAGCCATTCTTTACAGGTATCAAATAGTTTATTTGCAGCAGTCTGGTCATCGATGCATTCAAAAAAACCTATACCGCCTGTAGGCTGGTCGTTATCTTTGTGAATAGTTTTTTTGTTTATAAAAGCTGCCACACGGCCAATTGTAAGGCCCTGCTCATTTTGCAATAACCAACGGGTGCATTGACCATGCCTAAAAAATTTATTTTGCTCTGGGCTAAATACTGCCTCTATGTCTTTGTCAAGTGGGCGAATCCAGTTGGGGTGAGCTCTATATAAGTTTACAGGTAGTTGTAAAAATGCTTTGACATGGGCTGCGGTTTTTACTTCAATGATATTCATATTGTACGCTTTCTCTCAATTATGGCTGTATGCTTTGCCCTGCTAAAATAAATCAAATTGAATAACCCTACTTTGTTCAGCCTGATAATCTTCTTCGACTGAGGGTAAGGCTATAAGAAAACAGTAGTTATCATTAAGTTTTGGATAGAAGGCGTTAACTTATAAGCATCATCAAATTGTTT
>CAZXTW010000078.1:6395-13697 GCA_964643525.1 uncultured Roseivirgaceae bacterium | reverse complement strand
GATGAAGAGCTCTTAGAGCTTGTAGAGATGGAGATTAGAGAGCTACTTAGCGAGTATGATTTCCCAGGTGATGATATTCCAGTTATTCAAGGTTCTGCTTTGGGTGCATTGAATGGAGAAGCCGAGTGGGTAGCTAAAGTAGAGGAGTTGATGGAAAGTGTTGATGACTACATTCCACTTCCTGAGCGCTTGATTGACAAAGACTTTTTGATGCCTGTTGAGGACGTTTTCTCAATTACTGGCCGTGGTACAGTTGCTACTGGTAGAATTGAGCGTGGTGTAATCAACACTGGTGACCCTGTAGACATTTTAGGTATGGGTGCAGAAGACTTAAAGTCAACTGTAACCGGTGTGGAGATGTTCCGCAAAATTCTTGATAGGGGTGAAGCTGGCGACAATGTTGGTTTGCTACTTAGGGGGATTGAAAAAACTGATATCAGAAGGGGGATGGTAATCTGCAAGCCAGGTTCAGTAACTCCTCACGTGAAGTTTAAAGCTGAGGTTTATGTTTTGTCTAAAGAAGAGGGTGGTCGTCATACTCCTTTCTTTAACAAGTACCGTCCTCAATTCTATTTTAGAACTACAGACGTAACAGGTGAGATTATGCTTCCTGAAAACGTTGAGATGGTAATGCCTGGTGATAACGTAACCATTGAGGTGAATCTGTTAAGTAAGATTGCTATGGAAAAAGGCCTTCGTTTTGCTATCCGCGAGGGTGGTAGGACGGTAGGTTCTGGCCAGGTAACTGAGATCTTAGAATAAGAGATTACATAAATTAATATAACGAGCGCGTTTCGGATACTTCTGAAACGCGTTTGTTTTCTTGAATAATCTTGTTAGATTTGCAGCCCGATTTTAAAGGGTGTATACGGGTGTAGCTCAATTGGTAGAGTAGCGGTCTCCAAAACCGTTGGCTGGGAGTTCGAGTCTCTCCACCCGTGCTAAAAGATAAACTATGTCTAAGTTAGTTGATTTTGTTAAAGACTCTAGAGACGAGATTGTTAATAAAGTGACATGGCCCAAATTTTCAGAGCTGCAAAATAGTTCAATCTTGGTTCTTGTGGCTTCATTAATCTTTGCTCTTGTCATTGGATTAATAGACTTTGGCTTTGACAATTTGTTAGAAGTTGTTTATGATGTGCTGTTAGGGCGCTGATACTGAAAAGTTTAATTATGGCAGAGTTAAAGTGGTATGTAGTGCGTGTTGTCTCGGGCCAAGAGAAGAAGATAAAATCCTACTTAGAGACAGAAATTTACCGGCAAAAGTTAGAAGACTTCATACCTCAGGTGCTTATTCCTTCTGAGAAGGTTTATGAGATGAGAAATGGGAAGAAGAGGGTGCGAGAACGTAATTTTTTTCCAGGTTACGTAATCATCTCTGCTGATCTTTCACACGGTGAAGCGCACCATACAATTACAAGTATACCCGGTGTAATAGGTTTCCTTGGTTCTGATGAAGGCGGAGCATCAAAAGTGCCCGTTCCTTTGAGGCAGGTAGAGGTAAACAGGATTTTGGGTAAGGTTGATGAGGTTGATGAACAAGATGCTAAGTTAGACACCCCGTTTATTGTTGGAGAATCGGTGAAGGTAATGGATGGCCCTTTCAGTGGGTTTACGGGAACAGTTGAAGAAGTATTTGAGGAGAGGAAAAAGCTTAACGTAATGGTGAAAATATTTGGAAGAAATACACCTGTTGAGCTGAATTACATCCAAGTAGAAAAACAAGAATAGAGATGGCTAAAGAGATTACTGGTTATTTGAAATTACAGGTAAAAGGAGGTGCTGCAAACCCTTCTCCTCCAGTAGGCCCTGCTCTTGGTAGTAAAGGTCTGAATATTATGGAGTTCTGTAAGCAGTTTAATGCCAGGACACAAGATAAGGCGGGCCAATTATTGCCAGTATTAATTACAATTTATTCAGATAAATCTTTTGATTTTGTAATTAAAACTCCACCTGCGCCTACACTTCTTTTGGAAGCTGCCAAGGTCAAAAAAGGCTCACCCGAGTCTAATAGATCTAAAGTTGGAAGTGTTTCATGGGAGCAAGTTAAAGTAATTGCTGAAACTAAATTGCCTGACTTGAATGCGTTTACAGTAGAATCTGCTATGAAAATGGTTGCAGGTACTGCAAGAAGTATGGGTTTGAAAGTCACAGGGGACGCACCTTGGAATAATTAATTGAAATTTGACGGATGGCAAAGTTAACTAAGAAGAGAAAAGCCGCATTAGAAAAGTATGATGCTGAACAATCATACACAATGGAAGAAGCGGCCAAGATACTGAAAGACATTAGCTATACTAAGTTTGATGCTTCAGTTGATATAGACGTTCGCTTAGGCGTTGACCCAAGAAAAGCAGATCAGATGGTGCGTGGTGTGGTTACATTACCCCATGGTACTGGTAAGGAGGTACGTGTATTAGTGCTTTGTTCTCCAGATAAGGAACAAGAAGCAAAGGATGCAGGTGCAGATTTTGTTGGTCTTGATGAATATGTGAAGAAGATTGAAGGTGGTTGGACTGACGTTGACGTGATCATTACTATGCCTACAGTGATGGCTAAGGTTGGTCGTTTAGGTAGGATTTTAGGCCCTCGTGGTTTGATGCCTAACCCTAAATCAGGCACTGTGACCCTTGAGGTTGGTAAAGCTGTTAAGGAAGTTAAGGCAGGTAAAGTTGATTTTAAAGTCGATAAGTTTGGCATTATCCATACAAGCATTGGTAAGGTGTCATTCAGTGAAGATAAAATCAAAGAAAACGCATTAGAAGTAATCAATGCGCTCAATCGCCTAAAGCCCTCATCGGCCAAAGGTACTTACATGAAAGGTATTGCACTTTCAAGTACGATGAGCCCTGTTGTTAGGGTAGATAAAAGCAGTATAGCTGGATTATAATCATGAATAGACAGGAGAAAGAAGTCATCATTGAAGACCTTGTAGAAAAGTTTAATAAAAATAACTACTTCTACATTACCGACGCGTCTGGCTTAACTGTAGCTGAAGTAAATAACTTCAGAAGGGCGTGTTTTGAAAAGGGCGTTGAATATCGTGTATTCAAAAATACTCTGATAAAGAAAGCACTGGAGAAAATAGATAATAGTGCTGATTACGCCGAGTTTAATGAGTCAGTATTGAAGGGTTTTTCAGGTATTATCTTTTCAGAGGAGTCTGGTAACTTACCAGCCAAAATACTGAAAGACTTTCGTAAGAAAGGGAGTGAAAAACCTTTACTGAAAGGAGCTTCAGTAGATGCCACTCTATTTATAGGTGATGATCAGCTGGATACCCTAAGTAACCTGAAATCTAAGGCTGAATTGATCGGTGAGATTATTGGCTTACTTCAATCACCTGCTAAAAATGTTATTTCTTCACTTCAAAGTGGTTCAAATATACTTGCAGGTATTGTTAAAACACTTTCTGAGAGGGAAGAAACTAATAACTAATTAAGAAACAATAGATTAAATTTATAGTAAAATGGCGGATTTAAAAACGTTTGCTGAGCAGTTAGTTAACTTGACTGTGAAAGAAGTAAATGAATTAGCGACTATTCTTAAAGATGACTACGGTATTGAGCCTGCTGCTGCTGCTGCACCTGTAATGGTGGCTGCTGCTGACGGTGGTGAAGGTGGTGCAGCTGAAGAGAAAACTGAGTTTGATGTGATTCTGAAAGCTGCTGGAGCTAAGAAACTTGCTGTTGTTAAGCTTGTTAAGGAATTAACTGGCCTTGGTCTGAAAGATGCAAAAGAGTTGGTTGATAGTGCTCCTAAAGCCCTGAAAGAGGCTGTTGCTAAAGATGAGGCTGATGCTTTGAAGAAGCAGCTTGAAGAAGCTGGTGCTGAAGTTGAAATTAAATAATAGCTTTTATAAGCTTGACAATAATACATACTCAGTCTAAAGAATTGAGACCCTGATACATCATCGGGGTCTTTCTATGTTTATACTCATTTGTACAACCAGTTGTTTATGTGCATATTGGCTCTGTTTATCACCACATAGTGCATTGTAACAGTTGACATAGTTTTCAAATAAAAATTATCAAGGCTTTGGCTAATTCTAATAATCCTGTGAGGATAAGTTTCTCATCGATCAAGAAAACTCTGGAGTACCCTGACTTCCTTGATGTTCAGCTTCAATCTTTCATTGACTTTTTCCAAATTGAAACCCCTGCGGAAAGTAGGCGTGATGAAGGGTTGTATAAGGTTTTTGCGGAAAACTTTCCAATTACCGACTCTCGAGAAAACTTTGTATTAGAGTTTGTTGATTACACAATTGACCCTCCAAAATATTCAGTTGATGAATGTATAGACAGAGGCTTAACTTATTCTGTGCCCTTAAAGGCTAAGCTTAGGCTCTCTTGTAATGATGAGGATAACGAAGATTTTGAAACCATTGAACAAGAAGTATTCTTAGGTAATATTCCATATATGACCAAGAAGGGTTCTTTTGTAATCAATGGAGCTGAACGTGTAATTGTTTCACAGTTGCATAGGTCACCAGGTGTATTTTTTGCCCAGAGTAAGCACACTAATGGTACCAAGTTGTATTCTGCCCGTATTATTCCATTTAAGGGTTCTTGGATTGAATTTGCTACTGACGTAAATAATGTCATGTATGCTTACATAGATCGCAAGAAGAAGTTTCCTGTTACCACGTTGCTTAGAGCAATAGGTTATGGTTCAGATAAGCAGATTCTTGATTTATTTGGGTTGTCAGAGGAGATAGAGGCTTCTGAGTCAGATTTACGAAAGGTTGTGGGAAGAAAACTTGCCGCCAGAGTTTTAAGAACATGGACCGAAGACTTTGTAGATGAAGATACAGGAGAGGTTGTATCGATTGATCGTAATGAAGTATTGTTAGAGCGGGATTCTATTCTTGCAGAGGAAGATGTTGAAGTAATTCTTGATTCTGGTAGTAAATCAGTGATTTTGCACCGTGAAGATGTGAACGTTACTGATTACTCTATTATCTATAATACCTTACAAAAAGATAATTCGAATTCAGAAAAGGAAGCTGTTGAACAAATCTATCGGCAGTTAAGAAATACAGAGGCACCTGATGAACAAACAGCTCGTGATATTATTCAAAGCCTTTTCTTTAGTGACAAACGATATGATTTAGGTGAAGTTGGGCGCTATAGAATCAACAAAAAATTAGGTCTTGAGATTACGTCTGACATTAGGGTGTTAACCACCCAAGATATTGTTCAGATTGTTAAATATTTGATTGGGCTGATTAATTCTAAGGCTGTAGTTGATGACATTGATCACTTGAGTAATAGAAGGGTTAGAACAGTAGGAGAGCAGTTGTACAGTCAGTTTGGTGTTGGCTTAGCTCGTATGGCCAGGACGATTAAGGAACGGATGAATGTTAGGGATAATGAAGACTTCAAGCCTGTAGACTTAATCAATGCAAGAACCCTTTCATCAGTAATTAACTCCTTCTTTGGGACGAACCAGTTGTCCCAATTCATGGATCAAACCAACCCTCTGGCAGAAATTACGCATAAACGTAGGATGTCAGCATTGGGACCTGGAGGTTTATCACGTGAAAGAGCAGGTTTTGAAGTGCGTGACGTTCACTATACTCACTATGGTAGGTTATGTACTATTGAGACGCCTGAAGGGCCTAATATTGGTCTGATCTCTTCTTTGTGTGTGCATGCTAAGGTAAATAGCATGGGCTTTATTGAAACTCCTTACCGGTTGGTTGAGGAAGGTAAGGTAAACATACAAGGATTAGTGAAATACCTCACTGCTGAAGAAGAAGATACTCACTATATAGCTCAAGCTAATGCACCTATAGACAATTCCTCTGGTGCATTTGTTAATGATAAGGTGAAAGCAAGATTTGAAGGTGATTTCCCAGTGATTGAGCCCGGTCAATTGTCGTATATGGACGTTGCACCTAACCAAATTGTATCTGTTGCTGCTTCTTTAATTCCTTTTCTTGAGCATGATGACGCTAACCGAGCTTTAATGGGCTCAAACATGCAACGACAGGCAGTGCCTCTATTAAGGCCTCAAGCACCAATTGTAGGTACTGGACTTGAAGGCAGAGTCGCTTTAGATTCCAGAGCGTTGATATTGGCCGAAGAAGATGGTGTTGTAGATTTTGTTGACGCCAAGAAGATAGTGATGCGCTATGACAACACTGATGATCAAAAACTGGTGAACTTTGACAGTGATTTGATCACCTATGAGTTAATCAAGTTCCGGAGAACCAATCAAGATACATGTATTAACCTGAAACCTCTGGTCTATAAAAACCAACGTGTTGTTAAGGGCGAACCATTGTGCGAAGGGTATGCTACTGAAGGGGGAGAGCTTGCTTTGGGTAGGAATTTAATGGTAGCCTTTATGCCTTGGCAAGGTTATAACTTTGAGGATGCTATTGTGATTTCAGAGAAGGTAGTACGAGATGATATCTTCACATCAATTCACATAGATGAGTTCGAGCTTGAGGTACGAGATACTAAGAGGGGAGAAGAAGAGTTGACCTCAGAAATACCTAATGTGAGTGAAGAGGCCGTCAAGAATCTAGATGAGCATGGAATCATTAGGGTAGGGGCTGAAATTAAGGAAGGTGATATCTTAATTGGTAAGATTACGCCTAAAGGTGAAACAGACCCAACTCCTGAGGAAAAACTGCTCCGGGCTATTTTTGGTGATAAGGCTGGAGATGTGAAAGATGCATCGTTAAAAGCCGCCCCTTCATTACGTGGTGTTGTGATTGATACCAAACTTTTTAGCAGGCCTAAGAAGGATAAAGACCTTAGGGCTAAAGCTAAGAAGGAGGTTCAATTGTTAATGAACCGTTATAGTAAGGATTTAAAAGGCCTTCGTGCGAAAATGATTCGGAAGCTCACTCAGTTGTTAGACGGCCAAGTGAGTAACGGCGTAAAGCATAAGTTTGGAGAAGAAGTGATGAGTAAAGGGGTTAAATTCTCTACTGCCAATATTGAAAATAACCTTTTTCCTGAAAAGAATATTTATAGGGATGAAAGTAATTACAGCGTACCCGAAGAGGTGAATTTAGTTTCTGACTTAATACTTGAAAACTGGGTTGATGATGCTAGAATTAATGGCCTAGTTAGACAGATGGTTAAAAACTATAACAAGAAGCGTAATGAAATCTCTGGTGAATTTAAACGTGAGCGTTTCACTTTAGAAGTAGGAGATGAATTGCCTGCGGGTATTGTGCAGTTGGCTAAGGTATATGTGGCTAAAAAGCGCAAGCTTAAAGTAGGCGATAAAATGGCAGGAAGGCACGGCAATAAAGGTGTTGTTGCTAAGATTGTTCGTCAGGAA
>CAZXTW010000078.1:0-6385 GCA_964643525.1 uncultured Roseivirgaceae bacterium | reverse complement strand
CTTGAAGATGGAACGCCTGTTGACATTTGCCTTAACCCACTTGGCGTGCCTTCACGTATGAACCTTGGACAGATTTATGAGACTGTACTTGGTTGGGCAGGAAGAAAGCTTGGCAGGAAATATGCTACGCCAATTTTTGATGGTGCTTCAATGGATGAGGTTGCAGGAGAGTTGGATAAGGCCGGGTTGCCACCGTATGGTCGTACTTATTTGTATGATTGGTTAACTGGGCATAAGTTTGACCAACCTGTTACCGTTGGTATCATCTACATGCTGAAACTGGGCCACATGGTAGATGACAAGATGCATGCGAGGTCAATTGGGCCATATTCATTAATTACGCAACAACCATTAGGTGGTAAGGCACAATTTGGTGGCCAACGTTTTGGTGAAATGGAGGTATGGGCATTGGAGGCGTTTGGAGCAGCCAATGTATTGCAAGAAATTCTGACTATTAAATCAGACGATGTGATTGGTAGAGCCAAAGCATACGAAGCCATTGTAAAGGGTGAAAATATGAATCGACCTAACATTCCTGAATCATTCAATGTATTGGTTCATGAATTGAGAGGTTTGGCTTTAGAGATTACATTAGATTAACAGGAAAACCGTCTAGAAAGTAGGCAAATCACATATCAGGATTATGGCATTCAGAAAAAATAAAAAACTAAATAACGACTTTTCAAAAGTTACCATAAGCTTGGCTTCTCCAGAGTCAATTTTGGAAAGTTCGCATGGTGAAGTGACACAGCCTGAAACAATTAATTACAGGACCTACAAGCCGGAAATGGGAGGATTGTTTTGTGAGAGGATTTTTGGCCCTGTAAAAGATTGGGAATGTCATTGTGGTAAATATAAGCGGATTAGATATAAAGGTATTATTTGTGACCGTTGTGGGGTTGAAGTGACTGAGAAAAAAGTGCGCAGGGAGCGGATGGGGCATATTGAGTTAGTTGTACCTGTAGCTCATATCTGGTACTTCAGATCGCTGCCCAACAAGATTGGTTACTTATTAGGTCTTCCTACAAAAAAACTGGATCAGATTATTTACTACGAAAGATACGTGGTAATTAACCCCGGTATTAAAGACGAAGATGGTATCAATAGGATGGATTTTCTCACTGAGGATGAATACTTGGACATTATGGACAAGCTACCTCGTGAAAATCAAGCACTTGATGATGATCACCCTGATAAGTTTATAGCTAAAATGGGTGCTGAAGCATTGGAAATGCTTCTAGCACGTCTTGAATTAGATGAGTTGTCATATAGCTTAAGACACCAAGCTGCTACAGATACGAGCCAGCAAAGAAAAGCAGAAGCCCTGAAAAGGCTTAAAGTTGTTGAAGCATTCAGAGATGCACGCACCAGAATTGAAAACCATCCTGAGTGGATGATTATCAAAATGGTGCCTGTCATTCCACCAGAATTACGACCATTGGTACCTTTGGATGGTGGCAGGTTTGCGACCTCTGACTTGAATGACCTTTATCGTCGGGTAATAATTAGAAACAACCGCCTGAAAAGGCTAATCGATATCAAAGCTCCTGAAGTAATACTACGTAATGAAAAACGTATGCTCCAAGAAGCTGTTGATTCTTTGTTTGATAATTCAAGAAAGGTAAACGCTGTTCGTTCTGACGGAAACCGTGCTTTGAAATCTTTAAGTGATATGCTTAAAGGAAAGCAGGGCCGCTTTAGGCAAAACTTATTGGGTAAGCGTGTAGATTACTCCGGTAGGTCGGTAATTGTGGTTGGCCCAGAGTTGAAACTGCATGAATGTGGTTTGCCTAAAAGTATGGCAGCTGAGCTATTTAAGCCCTTTATTATCAGAAAACTGATTGAACGTGGGATTGTAAAGACTGTTAAGTCTGCCAAAAAGATTGTTGATAGGAAAGATCCAGTAGTTTGGGATATTCTTGAGAATGTACTAAAAGGCCATCCGGTACTTCTAAATCGTGCTCCTACTCTCCACCGTTTGGGTATCCAGGCGTTTCAGCCAAAACTGATTGAAGGTAAGGCTATACAGTTACACCCACTAGTTTGTACAGCATTTAATGCTGACTTTGATGGAGACCAGATGGCTGTACATGTACCACTAGGTCATGAGGCAATTCTTGAAGCTTCATTGCTCATGTTGTCATCTCATAATATTCTTAACCCTGCGAATGGTGCGCCGATTGCGGTACCTTCTCAAGATATGGTATTAGGGCTTTATTATACTACAAAAGGAAGAAAAAGCACTGAAGACCATAAGATTGAAGGTGAAGGAATGACCTTTTATGGTGCTGAAGAGGTGATTATTGCCATCAATGAAGGCCGACTCTCTAAGCATGCACATATTAAAGTTAGGACAAAAGTACGTCAAGAATCAGGTGAATTAGTTGATCAAGTTATTGAGACCGTTGCAGGCCGAGTTATATTTAATCAGCACGTGCCCAAAGCAGTGGGCTTTGTGAATGAGTTATTGACAAAAAAGAAGCTTCAGAAGATTATTGCTGAAGTATTTAAAATTACTGGAATGTCACGAGCTGCTCACTTCCTGGACGACATTAAAGAGTTAGGTTTTCAGGCGGCATACAAAGGGGGGTTATCTATCGGCTTGAGTGATGTGATGGTTCCTAAAGAAAAGAAAGGATTGGTTGCTCAGGCAAAGGAAGAGGTTGATGCTGTTTGGAATAACTATTTGATGGGGCTTATTACCGATAATGAGCGATACAATCAAGTAATTGATATCTGGACCAGGATAAACTCACAGTTAACGAATGCACTGATGCTTCAATTAGAAGAAGATGAGCAAGGCTTTAACTCAATATATATGATGATGCACTCTGGTGCCCGTGGTTCTAGAGAACAAATTAGGCAGTTGGGGGGCATGCGTGGACTTATGGCTAAGCCCCAGAAAAACCTTCAGGGCTCGGTAGGTGAGATTATTGAAAACCCTATTCTTTCTAACTTCAAAGAAGGCTTGGACGTTATTGAGTATTTCATTTCTACCCATGGTGCCAGGAAAGGTCTTGCAGATACAGCCCTTAAAACCGCCGATGCAGGGTATTTGACTCGTAGGTTGGTTGATGTAGCCCAGGATGTGGTTGTTAATGAGAGGGACTGTGGTACACTTCGAGGTATTGTTGTCTCAGCTCTTAAGGATAACGAAGATATTGTAGAGCCTTTATCTGAACGAATTCTTGGTAGAGTTTCAGTCCATGATGTTTATGATCCAATTACTGAAGAATTGATTCTGAGTGCCAATGAAGAAATTACTGAAGAAATTGCCAAGCAGATAGATGAGACCAGTATTGAAGATGTAGAGATTCGTTCAGTACTTACCTGTGAGACAAGGCAAGGTGTTTGCTCACTTTGCTATGGTCGCAACCTAGCCACTGGTAGGATGTCACAAAGAGGCGAAGCAGTAGGTGTTATTGCAGCCCAATCTATTGGTGAACCAGGTACACAGCTAACTTTACGTACATTCCACGTTGGTGGTACTGCATCTAATATTGCTGTTGATGCCATGATCAAAGCAAAATTCGATGGTGTAATTGAGTTTGAAGATCTAAAGCATCTCACTGGAAAGGATATGGAAGGAGACGAGGTGGAAGTAGTTATGGGACGTTCTGGTGAAGTAAAGATTATTGACCCAAAAACAGATAAGGTTCTCATTTCAAATCACGTACCATATGGTGCTTTCCTTAAAGTTAAAGAGGGTGATAAGGTATCTAAAGGTGATGAGCTGTGCAACTGGGATCCATATAATGCTGTAATTATGTCAGAGTATGATGGTGACTCTGAGTTTGAAAGCATTGTTGAAGGAATTACCTATAAGGAAGAGTCTGACGAGCAAACTGGCCACAGAGAAAAAGTAATTACCGAGACGAAGGATAAAACTAAAAACCCCGCAGTTGTTGTAAAATCAAAAGATGGGACGGAGAAAGCATACAATATTCCTGTGGGTGCTCACCTTGCGGTTGATGATGGGGAAAAGGTAGTAGCAGGTCAAGTTTTAGCAAAGATACCGCGGATGATGTCTAAATCGCGAGATATTACAGGTGGTTTGCCTCGAGTAACTGAGCTCTTTGAAGCTCGTAACCCTTCCAGCCCAGCTGTTGTAAGTGAAATAAATGGTGTTTCAACGTATGGAGGTATTAAGCGAGGTAATCGTGAAATCTTTATAGAATCGAAAGACGGTGTTAAGAAAAGGTACCTGGTACCGTTATCAAAGCATATTCTTGTTCAGGAAAATGACTTTGTACGTGCTGGCCACCCACTTTCAGATGGTGCAATTACACCTGCAGACATCTTATCAATTAAAGGACCTACTGCAGTACAGGAATACTTGGTAAATGAGATTCAGGAAGTTTATCGCTTGCAAGGTGTTAAAATCAATGACAAACATATTGAGGTAATCGTTCGCCAAATGATGCAAAAGGTTATTATTATGGAGCCTGGCGATACAAACTTCTTACCTAATCAAGTAGTTGATAAATTTTTATTCAGAGAAGAAAATGACAATATCCTGGATAAGAAAGTTGTATCTGATCCGGGTGACTCTGAGAACCTGAAGGCAGGTATGATTATAACTTCTAGACGATTACGTGATGAAAATTCAAATTTGAAGCGCCGCGATTTGAAACCAGTTGAGGTTAGAAATGCAGAGCCTGCAGTATCAAAGCCTACTTTGCAAGGTATTACCCAAGCTTCATTAGGCACAGAGAGTTTTATTTCTGCAGCGTCATTCCAGGAAACAACAAAGGTTTTAAGTGAAGCATCAATAAGAGGTAAAGCAGACTATTTAATTGGTCTAAAAGAAAATGTTATTGTTGGCCACTTGATACCTGCCGGAACTGGTGTTCGTGATTACGATAAATTGATCGTAGGTGCTAAGCAGGATTACGATACTTTAGTAGAATCAAAAGAGAAATTCGCTAAAAGTAAGCTTGCTGAGGAAAGAGTATAACTTTACTATAGACAATTCATTTATGGATGTGGATAAAAGTAAAAATGATCAAATAAGTATTGAGTTGCCTGAGGAGGTTTCTGAGGGTGTATATTCAAATTTGGCCATGATAGCTCACTCAAGTAGCGAATTCGTGATTGATTTTATTAGGTTGATGCCTGGTGTGCCTAAAGCAAAAGTTAAATCAAGAATTGTAATTACACCTGAGCATGCTAAGCGTTTGGCTAATGCATTAATGGAAAACATTAATAAATATGAGAAGGGCTTCGGTACTATTAAACATAATGATGATGTTCCGAAGTTTCCTCTCAACTTTGGAGGGGCTGTGGGGGAAGCATAGATGTGTCGTGTTGGATAATAAATTCCAATTACATACCTTTGCAGTCCGAAATTTTAGGATGATAAATTTATTTTAATAGATGCCTACTATACAACAACTTGTAAGAAAGGGTAGAAAAAGTCTGACATCTAAGTCTAAATCACCGGCATTAGATTCATGCCCTCAGAGACGCGGTGTTTGTACTAGAGTATATACCACAACACCTAAGAAGCCTAATTCAGCCATGAGAAAGGTTGCGAGGGTTCGATTAACTAATGGTAAAGAAGTGAATGCTTATATTCCTGGTGAAGGACACAACCTCCAAGAACACAGTATTGTGCTGATCCGGGGGGGGAGAGTGAAAGACTTGCCTGGAGTAAGGTATCATATTGTTCGTGGTGCACTTGATACAGCAGGTGTTAACGGCAGACTTCAATCACGTTCAAAATACGGCGCAAAAAGGCCTAAGAAATAAGAATTGTCATGAGAAAAGCAAAACCTAAAAAGAGGTATATACTTCCTGATCCTAAGTTTAAAGATACTTTGGTTACAAAGTTTGTAAACTATCTAATGGTTCAGGGTAAAAAGAGTATTGCTTACAACATATTTTATGGTGCTATAGATTTGGTAGAAAAAAGAACCAATGAGAATGGCCTTGAAGTATGGAAAAAAGCCCTTGGAAATGTAATGCCTGCTGTTGAAGTGAAAAGTAGAAGAGTAGGTGGCGCAACGTTTCAAGTACCCATGGAAGTGAGGCCTGACCGTAAAGTTTCATTAGGTATTAAATGGATGATCAGGTATGCAAGAATGAGAGGTGAGAATACAATGGTTGAAAGACTTGCAGGTGAAATAATTGCTGCTTCAAAAGGTGAAGGTGCAGCCATCAAAAAGAAAGATGATACACATCGCATGGCTGAAGCGAATAAAGCATTTTCTCATTTTAGGTTCTAATATCAATGGCAATTAAAAGTCTAAAATATCTTAGAAATATCGGTATCATGGCTCACATTGATGCCGGTAAAACCACCACTACCGAACGTATATTATATTACACCGGTTTAAGTCACAAAATTGGTGAGGTTCATGAAGGAGCCGCAACGATGGACTGG
>CAZXTW010000077.1:0-13708 GCA_964643525.1 uncultured Roseivirgaceae bacterium | reverse complement strand
AACAACACCTTTGTAGGGGCTAACAAAACCAATACCACAGAGGTAGCTCATACGCGGTTTATCCAGAATGTATTTAAAGGGTGGGCCTTTACTGCTGAAAAGACCACCGGCAACACCTTTTTTCGCAACGCCTTTTCAGGCACCAACACCATACCCGCCAACAACAGCGGCAGCAGCAGTGACAACAGCATGGGCTTAGCCCTTGACTTTTTGACTGACGACGGCAACAACACCTTTGACTATGGCCAGGAAGATTTTCGCCTGGCCCAGCAGCCTTTTGCCGGCCAGCAGGTAGGCATTACCAACGCCTTTTCAGGCTCGGGCGCAGCGGCAGGGCAGGTACAACTGGCCATTACCAAAGCGGCGCTGTACCAGAATGAGCCTGTGCCTGTTCAAATAACCAATAACCAATAGCACAGCATTAAAAGAATCAACAACACTAAAAACTTACTGTAATCATGAACCCCTTTAGTACAAACCCCATCAGGTACCTGTTGCTGCTGGTATTGGCATTGGCGGCCTTGCAGGCCAGGGCGCAAGCGCCAGACCTGAGTGCCTTTAGCCTGCAAGCACTAGAAAGCACCTTAAACACCAAAAACCAACTGGTTGCGCTTGAGTTTGTAACCAACCCCGCCCTGCTGCCCGGCCAGGGTACGGTGGTGGCCATGAGCGGCACTGCCAACCGCAATGTAGAGCTGCCTACGGCCAGTCTCAGGGGCACCAGCCAGCAGCTGTGGGTGCGCGCACAAACTGCCGGCGGCCAATGGAGCCAGCTGGTTATGGTGCAGCCCATTACCCTGCTTAACCAGTCGGTACCTGTAGCCATTGCCCCGGTAGGGCACAACCGCGTGAGCAGCTTTACCTTTTATGCAGGCCCTGCCAGCTTAACTGACCCTGAAGGCGGGCAGCCCGTGCCCCTGAGCGGCACCCAAACCAGCACCGCCAGCATATATACTGACAAACTTGGGGCAGGCGCATGGCCCCTGTACTACCAGCCCCGGTTTGCTGATGGCAGCACGGGCCCCATTCAGGCCCTGGGAAGCATAGCCAAAGATGCCCCGATAATTGATCCTGTGGCCGACCTGCGGGCACTCATTACCCGGTACGAATACTTTTTTGGGCCAGACCCCGGCGTGGGCAAGGCCACCCAGGTAAGCTATCAAGCAGGCGAGCCCCTGCTCATACCTGTGAATGACCTGGCCCTGGGCCAGCATACCGTAGGCATCAGGTTTGTTGATGCCCGCCAGCGGTGGAGCCACACCGCAACGGCCACCTTTACCGTGCAGGCCGGCCAGGCATCAAACTACCTGCTGGTAGCCCCCCAGCCCAATGATATTATTTATACCAACCAGCCCATAGAGGTGCAGTGGCTTACCCAGCAGGTGGTTGATAGTGTGTACCTAAGGCTGTATAACAGTGAGCCCAATATATTTACCCCTATGGGGTCAATTAAGTACAACCCACCTAAAAATGGGTTGCACAGCCTTACCTATAAGGTGCCGCATGACTTTACCTACCGGAATCAGGAGGCAGGCCAAATAACCATCAGGCCAACAAACAATGCCCCACAAATTGATATACCGGTAACCGTAAAAAGGCCCAGTGTGGGCTTGCAGCCTTTGGGTATTACCACCATACAGGCAGGCGAAACCTTGCACCTGCAATGGCAAACCGAAGGGGTAGGGGCAAATGACAGAATCAGGCTTACCTATAAAAATGATGACCAAAACCTGTATGGCCACATTGCCTATGCAGAAAATACGGGCGAATTCTTCTGGAAGGTGCCCGGCCTGCCCAACTCGTCAGACTACCGCATTCTGGCTGGGGTAGATGGCTTTGAAAATACCATTGCCAGTGAGCGGTTCAGCATCCAATCGGTTGATGTACCCGGCAACTATGCTGCCATTGCCCTGCCCGTAGGCCAGCTGCCCTTTACTGCCACGGGCAATACCGCTGGCTTTACCAATGACTTTCCGGCCAACCAGGCTGAAAGCCAGCCCGGTGCAGATGTATACTACCAGTTTACCACACCCATGTGCCTTGACGAGCTGACGCTCACTTTGCAGGTGCCCGACAGCAGCTATGGCTGCCTGCGCCTGGTTGATGTATGGGGCAATACGCTGTCAAAATTTTGCAGCCACACCAGTACCCGTATAATCAAAGGCCTGAGCGGCAACGCCACCTATTATGTGGTATTTGACGGCGCTACTGATGGCATTGACTATACCTTTACCCTGGATGCCACCACGGTAAGCGTAGCCGGTTACAATGGCCCGGTGGTTGATGTAAAAGCATGTGGCAGCCAGGTGCTGCTTGATGCTGCCGTGCCCAACGGCGGCACTTACAGCTGGTATGCCATTGCAGCTGATGGTACCAGTACACAGCTGCCCAACCAAACCCGGCAAACCCTCAACATTACCCAGGAAGGTACCTACCAGGTATTGGTTGAAAAGAATACCGGTTGCAGCACCAACCGCTACAACGTAACCTTTAATAATGCCGCCGATACTGTGCTGGCGGTAGACTTACAGTTTAACGGTACGCCCTTCAGGGTTGATGTTGACTGGATCAGCACCGCCCAAAACCCTGAGTGGTTCAAGCTGGAGCAGGGCCAGGTGGTGCCTGTTGAGCCGGCCGAAGATGATATTTACGGGTATGACATTGCCGCCACGGGCAACTACCAGACACAGGTGTTTGCCGGCAATAAATGCGCTGCCGTGACTTACCATGTTGAAAACATTGAGGTGGCCCTGGCCAATGACCCCAATAAGATATTTGAAACCCGCCTGGTGCCCTTCTTAAACAGCCCGGCCCTGCCCGTAACCGTTGATGTAACCCAGGTAAAAGCCAACAGCCCTGTTGTTTACCAATGGAACAACGGCCTTACCACCCCTACACGCACCTTTGCCCAAACGGCCGATTTTACCGGGGCTTATGTTGACTTTACCCAGCCGCAGCTGGGCACCAAGCGCATTTATGTGCAAAATACCGCCCCTGATGTGCTTGATGATGTTACCCTGTATAACTGTAAGGGGGGTGCCTTTGCCCTGCAGGGCAATGAACGCCTCAGGGCCGGTATTGAGGCCAGCTTTTATTGGGCTGATGGTGGCCTGACTGAGCCCATACGCACGGTAACAACAGCAGGCAGCTACCTGTTGTACATTGCCACCCCGCAGGGGGTGTTTGAGCGCACCTACGTAACCGTGCACGGCCCTGAAGAAGTAACGGCACTGACAGAGCTGGGCTTTGACAACAGCCCCATTGCCATTGACTTTATGCAGCGCCTGGGCATTGAGGCTGACCAGAACCCTGTGTTTGAACTGCAAGACGAGCACTACAACCCAATAGGGCAGGGGCAGGTGCAAACCATTGCCAGTGCCGGCACCTACTACATACAGGTAGCCACTGATGCCACCTGCAAGCGCTACCCCGTGCTGGTAAGCCAGGGGCCCAACAGTGTGCGTACGGCCACGGTAAACCTATGCACCGGCCAGGCCTATACGTTAGATGTGGTTGACTGGCTGGAACACTTTAGCGCCTATGCAGATGTGATCTGGCGTGATGCTGATACCAAAGAAGTACTGGCCCAGGGCATTGCCCCCACCTACAGTGGTATATTTACCCAAAACCGCCGCATAGAAGCCGTCATGAACTCACCCCTGTGGGGTTATGTAGCTGGCATATTTGAACTGGTGGCGGGGCCTATTGAGTTAACACCACTAGACCGCTACTTGTGGAACGGTGAGGTAACCCTTGATGCCACCCGCATATACAATGAAATAAGCGGTGAGGCCGTGCAGCCCAACAGCTATACCTGGAGCAGCGGCCAGCCCCTGACGAAGGGTTTTGTCAAGGCCCTTGATACAGGCATTTACAATGTAGAGATTGCCATGGACTTTGGCTGCTTTTTACAGCCTTTTAATGTATTAGAGGCGGGCAGTGGCATACTGGCATCTGACCCACTACAGCTCAAAGCCTTCCATACGGCAACAGCCGGGGGTAGCCAGCCAATTGACCCTGCCATAGAGGCCAATAACATCAACGCCACTGTACAGCTAAACCTGGCATCATTTCCCGACTACACCATGTACTTTGGCTTTTCTGTGGCCAATGACCTCATCAGGCTGGCCGATTTCAGGCTGTTTGCCCCATATTATGATGTGCAGGCAGTAATCAGAAAAGCAGGTACTATGGAGGCCGTCCATACCCTGAATAGCCTGGGCAGCACGGCCCAGTTGAGTGATTTGCTGCTAAGCCCTGGCGATTACATCATTGAGGTAACCCTGCCTGCCGAGTACCTGGGCGCATTGCAGCCCGGCCAGCATAAAAAAGAAGGGATTGATGCCCTGCTGCCAGATGTAAACAGCCTGTACGCGGCCAGCAGCAATATATTTAAGCCATTGAGCCTGTCAAAAGGCCCGTCTGATGTGCCCTTTGCCATGACCATTAACCTTGAGCCCCTGCCGCAGGATATGGTGCCCGCGCGCTTTAGCCAGTGTGGCCAGGGGCAGCTCATTACCATAGGCAGTACCATTGACCCCAACAAATATGGCTTTACCTACAACTGGCGGGTAGAGAAAGACGGTATGGTGGTTGAAGGCCCTGTAATAGCCCAGCGCTTTACCACAGCCAACTATGGCAAAGTAGTGCTGGCCGTAACCCACCCTGAGTTTACCCAAACTTTTGAAGTAGCAACCATTATACAGCCGGCTGCCCCTTCTGCTGCCGTAAGCGTGGTACTTTCTGATGTGGTGCAGGAGGGCAACTCGGCCCTGTTCATCCTGCCAGAGCAAAACACCGCTGTTACTGAAGTGCAATGGTACACCAGCCAGAATGCAGGGGCCCCAACTACCTCATGGAGGCAGTTGGCTACAACCAGCAGGCTCACAAAGTCCATTACCTTCAACACGCCCGGCACCTGGTTTGTAACCGCCCGCACGGTGTTAGATGGCTGCCCACAGGCACAGCCATTTCCGGCCAGGCCGCTACAGATAACCGTGGTGGCAGAAGAAAGAAACGACAGTCGCCCGCCTGAAGAACCCTGCATTATTGACTGCAATGACAATCCCTATGACCCCGAAGGCAACCCGGTGGTGAGCTGTGACACGGGCAGCCGGTTTGAAAACATAGCCTTTGAGTGCTTCTGGTCAAGGCCCGGCCGCGTATCGCGCCTGGGCGATAGCAACGCCTCATCTGGCACCGGCAGCGGTGGCGGAGGCAGCACACCACCCCCGCCATTGCCCCCCAATGGAGCTACAGGTGGCTGCTCTGACAAGGTAACGCTTACCTTCCGCCCCACGGTATTTGGTTGTGACAGCAATGACCCCAACTATACCAACTACTGCCGCCTGGCTACTAATGAAGAGAACGCCCAGTTTATGCTAACCCAGGAGCAAGCCTGGTTGGGCAACCGCGAAATACTGTACCGCCAGCAGGAAGAAAGCCTGACCATAGGCAGCATGGTGCAGTTTCCTGCCAATGTGCCTTTAAACAACTTAGAGTTGTATGTAAAAAGTGAAGACTTTACCGTGCCGGGCATTATTACCCAAAGGTCATTGACCGACCGGCTCAGCACCGTTTGCCCGGTATCATTTGTGATGCCCATGTACCGGTGCAAAGAAGAAAACACCCTGGAAGCCTTCAGCCCCAACTACTTTATGCTGCGCCAGCTTGAGTGTACTGACGGTCAGGAAGAGGCCATAGTCAAAACCGGTACCGCCACCTACCAGTGCAGCAACTGTTACCGGTTAACCTGCCAAAAGCCTGAATCTGAAGGCCGCGTTTGGCTGGATGATGTAAACCTGACCCGTGCCACCAATGAGTTCATCTTTAGCCTTAACTACGGCAGCGCGGCCGGCAACGGCATGGCCTTTGTCCTGGCTGCAGAGCCCAACACGGCTTTTACCGATGAAAAAGGGCACCCTGGTTACGCAGGCATTGGCAACAGCCTGGTCATAGAGTTTGACTTAGAGCAAAACAGCAATGACCTTGACCCTGTGTTTGCACACATAGCCATGATGAAAAACGGCACCACCCTGCATGCAGGCAGCAACCAGCTGGTGCCGCCCCTGCCACTTTCGGTAACCCCAGGGCAGCTGCACGAAGTAACCGTAAGGCTGTTTCATGACACCACCGCCCCAGAAGGCCAGGCACCTTCATTTGTTGAAGTGCTCATTAACGGCACAATTGTCATGACCAAAGCCTTAGACATAACCGAAATCATTGGCGGCCAAACCGCTGTATGGGGCATTACAGCCACCAACAGCCAGGTAGGCAGCATGCAGCAGTTTTGCCTGCCAGGCTGCATAGCCTTGCCTACCATAGTCGTGAAAGAATAATAGGGTTAATTGAATGTTTATAGTTGATAATTTAAGCTGTTTGTATCTAAAAAAAGGTGCTGCCCTGTGGCACCTTTTTTTCCTTCTCTGCTTTAGTAGCATCATGTTTTACTGGTAAACACAAACAGCTCAACTATACCTTTTAACCACACCTACTGACCACGATACTACTTAACAATACCAACATCAACAACACCATGAAACAACTGTTAGCAACATTACTGGCATGCTTCCTGGCAATAGGGGCATACAGTAAACCGGCAGTGTGGAATGCCATGGAGCCTTTTAACTTTCATACCTACTGGCAGCTAAATGTGCCTGCCGAGGCGGTAAACTTTCAGATAGAAAGCCATGGTAAAACCTACAACGTGCCTGAAGCCCAAGAAAAAGCCTACTATTTTAACCGCAACGGCCGTGATGAATGGGGCCTGCTGCACATCAGGCCGGTTTATATTTGCCCTGCCGATAGTTCAGAAAAAGCTTTTGAGCCTGCCACCATTGAGCTGGAGGTGCTTGACTATGGCCTGTACTTTTTGGCGGCCGATGGCAGCAGCCAAAAATACTTACCACCAGCTGCCGACCCTGACGGCAACCCCCTGTTTGACCCCACAAAGCCAACCGTGATATACGTGCACGGCTGGCAGCCTTTTACCGTAAAAGACCACAAACGTGAATACCTGAGCGACAAAGCAGGCGGCAGCTATGCCAGATTGTGGAAAGAGGCCGGCTGGAACGTAGCCATATTTTACTGGAACCAGTTTAGTGATGAGCAGTTTGTGCAACTGGCCGAAGGGAAAATACACCACTACCAGGAGAACGCCAGCGGCACCGGCCTTACCTGGCGCAAAGAAAAAGACAATGTGCTAACTCCCGCCACGGCCGATGCCGCCAGCCCACAATACAGCGCCACAGCCCTGTTTGCGCAAGAATACAGCCGGTTTATTGCCCAAAGCCAGTCTGGTAAAGTGCGCCTGGTAGGCCATAGCCTGGGTGGGCAGTTTGTCAACACAGTTTCGCCCATGATACCCAAGGCTAACCGCCCGGCGCGCATTGCCCTGCTTGACCCCTTCTTTTCGGCCACCTACACCCAACTGTTTAACCAGAACATTACCTACTTGAAGGCAAATGGCAGCATTTTAGAGTGGTACGAAACCAGCATACTTACTGACCTGGGCCAGTTTTTCAGCAATATCATGCTTAACGCCACCAGCCCTGAAGATGAGTACAACAGCATATTCCAGAAGTATTTTGATGCACTGGCCAACCGGGGGCAATACCCTGAAACCAAAGAAAAGGCCGCTTTTATGAAACTTGACCTGGCCTATGCAGGGCTAGACCCCAGTGACAGGCACCATGCGGCAGTGCCCCATTACTTCAGCAGCATTGCAGATAGCCCCCAGGGGCCACAGGTAGGCTTTTTGCCCACCCTGGCAGAAGTACTAAACCAGGCTGCTGCCGTTACGGTAGAAGGCCACCTGTACCGCCCCGCAGGCTACGGCGCCATTAACGCAGCCACCTGCAACGAGCGCGTGCGCCAGCTTATGCAGTACAAAAGCCACCTGAGCCAGATTGGCGGCCTGCAAACATTAACCACCAATGACGATGTGCTGCTGTGGGAGTACGATACTGAGCCCGAAGGCTTTAACCAAAGCCTGGCCTGCGCCGTTGATATGAAGTTTTTTGATGGCCGTAGTGAACGTGACGACCCGGCAGACGATTACTTTTCAGTAGGTGGTGACTTTCTGGTGGGTCTGGCCAGGGCCAACCTTGATTCTGCCACCACTACGCAGCAGTTAGACGTATCATCTAAAGACCTGCTGATTGCCACCCGGCTTGATGCCAGGGGCAGGCCACTGGCACCGGCTGCCAGGCAAACCCTAACCCTTGATGATGACGTGTGGCAGCCCATTTACATTACTGCTGCCAATGAGGCCGACTATGCGTTTAATGAAGCAGGCGTGTTTACAGGCTCCATTTCCATTAAGGTGGCAGGTACTGACCAGGTGCTGAGCACTGAACGGGTAAGCCTGATTCAGGAAGAAGATGAAGTGCTGTACCGCATGCTGGCAGCCAATAACCCATACCCCCATGTGTATGAACAGGCCCTGGCTGGCACCGGCTGGCCGGCTGGTTGGGTAGCACCCAGAACAGATGCCAACATATGGTTTTACCCTGACATGCGCGACCGCAACATCCCCTCGGCATTTACTTCCTGGATTAGCGGAAACTTTCTTCGTGATGACTACATCAATAACGTGTTCAGGTACCCTGACCTTAACCAGCAGCGCGTGATGTTAAAAAAACGGGTGCCCCGCAACCAGTACATGCGCACCAATCATAACTATGGTGATGGGGTAGAAATACTGCCCCTGCAAGTGGCAGAAATCTATGCTGAGTACATCATAATAGGCCCCGTTCACAACTGCCACACCATGATTCTTGAACCTGGCGAAAACTACCAACTGAACAATGACTAACCTGAACCCAACCATAAAACCCCGGGCCAAACAACTGGTAAAACATGCAGCCCTAATTTGGCTGCTGGCCCTGTGCACTGTGCCTGCCCTGGCACAAGACTGGCCCGATGTGGCCCAAAGCACTGACCGCCCCTGCTACCTACTGGGTAACTTTCGTGGCCTGGCCATGAAAAACCAGGAGTTTCAGGTATACATTGGCAAGCCCAAAGAGCCTCAAAACTTTACCCCCTTTTTTAATGAGGCAGGTGTAAACCTGTGGACTACCGATGAGTTTGGCGTGCTATGCCTGGGCAGGCAGCCGGTAGTGCCAGATGACCAGATGCTGCTGGTGGTGCAGGATGGCTTAATAGGTGGCCTTTTTCACCCATCTATACCAGTCATTCTGGTGAATGAAGAAGTTGAAATAGATGTGGCCCTCTCTGACCTGAAGGGCGATGATATACTGAGCACCAGCACAGGCGGCTGGCTGCCCGCACGCGTAACCCTGTCTGAAAGCCTGTTGGAAGCCGGCCAGGTAGAAGTGATTATACAATCTGCCGACCTGCTGTTTAGCAATGAAATTGACCCTGCCGGTGAAATGATTGAGCCAGCGCAAAACATAAAAGTTGTGATTGTGCCTGAAGACCCCGACGAGGTGTTTTACATTAAGCCCGCTGGTACTGACTACCCGTATGATGCAGACAGGCACTATGCTGCCCAACTTCAAATAGATGTATACCGGGCAGGGCAGGCCCCCGCCAATGGGCGTAAGGGGCAGGTGTATGCCACCAACCAAAGTGCCCCAATTGCCACAGGCACTGAAACGGTAACCCTTACTTATAATTACGTGTTGTACCGGGGGGCCAACATAGGGGCCAACTATTTATTTGAGCAGGCTGCGCAGGGCAAGGCCACCCCTAAAAGGTGGGGCCAGCCAGAGGCACATGCCAGCGCGGTGCGCCACCACAGCCTGGGTACCAACCAAAGCATATTTACCTCATGGTCATTAAGCTACAATGTGGCTGCCAAATTTGCTGTAATCCCTCGCGAAATACCCGGCCAGCCGCTCAGCGCCAGCCAGGGGGTAATCTTAACCAAAGAGGTAACGGCCAATTACATCATGAAATCGCCCAGCACCATCTCGTCAGAGCAGGAGGTGCTGCAAATTGGCCCGGTCACTGCCGATGCCATCACCTTTGTGCAGTTAGATGATTTTGAGCGCAACCCCATAGATGTAATGCGCGAAAGCGTTACTGATGGCCGGGCAGAAGACATCAAGGCGCGCATTGATGCCCTGCCACAGGGCATGCGCTGGTATGCCTTGCCAGAGCAGGAAAGCACCTGCTACTTTGTGGCTGAAGAAACCGGCGACTTATTGCCAAGCACTACCATTGCTGCCTGGCAGGTGGCACCAGATGGTACTGAAACACCAATACTCAATAATGGCGAAAATGCCTGGACGGTCAATGAATACGGCTATGTGTGCTTTAATATGTATGGGCTGGCCGCTGGGCTTACCATTAAAATAGAAGCCTTGTATGCCAATACCATCTTTCAGGGCTTTGGCACCCACGACTACCCCATCATATTTCTTAACAACAACCCTTTACACCTGTACCCAGCCCACCTGGTCCCTGGCCAGGGCAGTGAGTACCATACCAAAAGGGGGCTAAAACCCTTTTACATTATGGCAAAAGTTAAAAATGGCGTGCGTAATGCAAGTGGCGAGTTGCTGGACCGGTTTATTATTCCTAGAGATGAACTTATGAGCCATGTGCAGCAGGTAAGGCTAATGGTTAATGGCAGTGAGGTGCCTTTTAATGCCAACATCCCTGAAGATGATTTTAACTACATACCAAACCCTTACCAAAGCAATGAATTTACAGCCCTGTTCACTCCGCCGGGCTATGGCACCTATGTATTTACGCCAGAGTTAACTCTTACCAATGGGGTGGTAGTGAAAGACCCCAAACCTGTTAATATTGTTGTGATACCCCAGGGCAACCAGGCGGGCCTTACCGGTGGGGTGGGTGTGGTAGGCATTGGTGGCGGTACTGGCGCACGCACTACTACCGGGGCCAGCAGTCTGCACCTGGCCATGGTGGCGCAGCCTGCCAGCTTTACTTTTGATACCGCTGAGCATGTAAACACCGGGCAGGGCCTTGCCATAATTGATGGGGCCATACATGTGCCCCTGCAAGACCTGAGCAGCCGGGGGGCCATACTGGCAACGGGCAGCAACCCTGACAGTACCACCTTTGAGCTGCCCTTTCATTATGCTTATGATGCCACTGCCCAGGCAGAAGCCCTCACGACGCCCAACAGGCAAACGCTTACCAATATATCGGCCACCAGCCCTGTATCCCTGGTTAGTTATGACTATACCGTTATCAGAACAGGGTTGCCTACGCAGGCCAACCGCATAAGCAGGGTGGTGAGCTGCCACCAGCAGGCGGGCACCCTGCAAGGCACCTTACAGCTAACCTATACTGATACCCTGAGCCAGGCCGAGCTCAATGCCATACACGCCTACCGTTGGCACACCCCTACCAGTACCTGGCAGCCAGTAAGCGGCGGCCTGGTGGTGAATACCAATACCCATCAAGTAGCTTTGCCCATAGGGCAGGGGGGCACCTACGCCCTGTTTACGGAAGCGCCCAAACGCTACCCCACCCTGGCGGTTGACCTTAGCGTGAGTGCGGCCAATGGCCAAACAGTGCAGCTTGCTGCCCAGCCGGTAGGCAACCTGCCCCCCAACTATGTGCAGTTTTATGCCAATGGTGTGTTGGTAGGCACTGACTATACCGCCCCCTTTCAGTGGGCGTGGCAACCGCCAGCCAGTGGGCAGTATACTTTTGAGGCAATACCCTGGCACAGCCAAAGGCCTGGTACCCCTGCAATAGCTGAGTTTACCCATATTCGCATTGTTGAGGCTGGCGTATGCCCTGAAACCATTGCGGTAACCAGCTTTGAGGTTGATACACTGTACCGGTCAGTGCAGCAAACCACAGCCAGTGCGCTGGTGGTGCCCGCATGGCAAAGCCTGCAATTGCAATCGGCAGGCAAGGTGGTGCTCAAGCCGGGCTTTCATGCTGTGCGGCGCAGCAGGGTGCTGGCCGCTTTGGTAACCTGCCAGGGGCACCCGCTGCGCAGGATGGGCGAAGACCAGGCCAACACGGCGGCGGCCCCGCCAACTAGCCAGGCCATGCCCGGCAGCCCACTACAAACCAGCGTGTACCCCAACCCTTACCTGAGCACTATCAATATAGAATATAACGTTCCTGCACCGGGGCAATTAACAATACAGTTGTACAGTATGGAAGGCACCTTATTAAAAACGGTGGTAAGCCATGAGTTGCTGGCCCCAACAATGGGTACCGTACCCGTTAACCTTGAGGCCTACCCCAACCAGCTCATGTTGCTGGTGGTGCAACACCCTGCGGGTACCCAGGTACATAAAATTATAAGGCGTTAACCCCTCAGATAAATGCCCAATAAAAAAACCAATGCGCCCCGCATTGGTTTTTTTATTGACGAGGCGGCAAATACTGGCCTATTATATCAATATAAGTATTGATACCTATTGACTGCCAGGGGCAGCAGCCTTACCTTCTACATTACTTAACCATTAATTACGTGCCACCATGCCAAAACACCTGTTAGCCTTACTGTTGGTGCTGCTTGTTGCCAAAGGCAGCTTTGGGCAGAGCCACCCTACCATAGATAGCCTGCTGCAAGTACTTGACACAGTGCAGGCCCGGCAAAAGCCCTATGTGCAGCAAGAGCTGGCCTTTGCCTACGAGTTATACGCCAATTTATTGCAAACCAGGCAGTATACGCAACAGGTACTGCTTGAGCTTAATAATGAAGCTTACCCAACCGTAGCCATTGAAATGTATGCATTGCTGGCCTATACCTACCTGCAAAACAATGTGTATGATACCGCCATGTACTACCACAAGCGTGAAAACCAGGTAGCCAACCAGGCAGGGCTAACAGATGCGGCGGGTTTAAGCTTAAGCAGAATTGGGGTGGTTTTTCTTGATATGCACAAGTACGATTCTGCCAAATGGTACATTGAGCAAGGCATGCAAACCCTTGAGCAGTCTGCCAATAAAATGTACCGCTACAAAGTGTACACGCACTATGCCAACTTACTGGTATTTATTGGTAAGCTGGTGCAGGCACAAGACTTTTACCTGAAAGCACTAAAAATGGTTGAAGGCGGGCCCGCCACGCGGCATATTGCCAATGCCTATGCAAAACTGTGCTTTGTAGCCACAAAACTAAAAAGCTATGACGCATTGTTGCTGTATTCAAAAAAGAGCTATGCCCTGTACAAAACCCTTCAGGTAATGCCCATGTGGGCTTTGGCGCATGGTACCCTTGCTGATGCATACGCTAAAACCGGGCTGGCAGATAGTGCGGTTTACTATCAAAAGCAATGCATTAAGTTAACCAGGGCATACGGCTATGATGTTTATTTGCCGCATCAGTACAAAAAGTTGGGCATATACTACTGGCCCTTAGAACGGTATGACCTGGCCATTACAAACTACCAAAAAGGCATTGAGGCGGCTATTAAATATAAAGATACAACCGAGCTGGCATTCCTGTACAATAACCTCAGTGCTGCCTATGGCATTACAGCACAATACAGTGCTGCGGTGGCCACAGTAAAAAAATCGTTGACTTTAATTAAGCCTGGTGTATTGTATAGCCACAATAAATACCATGCCTACAGAACATTGGGCGAGTGTTACAAGCTAATGGGCAGCTTTAAAGCAGCTACCCTGGCCTATGACTCAGCTATATTTTATGGCGAGAAAGAAAAGGTAGAAGCTGATAGTGTAATGAATACGCAGGTGGCTTCACAAATACATGAACTAACCATACAGTACGAAACTGAAAAGA
>CAZXTW010000076.1:0-13736 GCA_964643525.1 uncultured Roseivirgaceae bacterium | reverse complement strand
AAGGGGCTTTATTGTTTTGGGGTGTATTACGCTGGCCCCATAGTAGGTAAGTTCAGCTGCTTCGCGGTAAGAGAGCTCTTTAAACTGGGTGGTGTTGGCAAGCCTGCGTGGGTCTGCATTTAATACCCCAGGCACATCCTTCCAGATTACTACCTCTTGTGCGCTGAGGCAAGTACCAAAGATGGCAGCAGTAAAGTCAGACCCTTCACGCCCCAGGGTGGTGGTTGCCCCATTAGGTGCGCCACCCAGAAAGCCCTGGGTAAGTACCAGCCCTTTACTTAACATATTGGGCACATCCTGACTAATTTTGTTTTCTGTGGTTTGCCAGTTTACTTTACCCTCACGATGGGTGGCATCTGTTTTAACCAGCAGCCTTGCATCGGCCCAGGTGGTTTCAAGGCCCTTGGAATTTAATAGGGCTGCCACTATGGTTGAAGAGATGATTTCACCAAAAGAAACTACCTGATCATATACAAAGGCAGGGGCGGCCTCCTGCTGGGGTTGGTAGGCCGGGTTTTGCAATATTGATTTGAGTTGTTGGTGCAGGCTGCTTAGCTGGCCGAATATTTGATGGCTACTGTCAAATAACTCCTGGCAAATGTTATTGTGGTAGGCCATGACCTGCTGTAACTGGGTTTGCCAAGGCTCACCTTTTTGCTGGTTTTGAAAAACAAATTCGAGGTTATTGGTGGTTTTACCCATGGCCGAAACAACCACTACAATTTGCTGGCCAGCATATTTTTTAAGTAGGGTAGAAATATTGGTTATGGCCGCGCTGTTTCTGATTGATGCCCCTCCAAACTTGAAGACCTTCATTTATGCAATCGATTTAAATGGCTTTCAGGCCATTTTTTTGAAAAATATTTTCTTATCTTTGAACCAAAGTAGTAAAATCTGACGAATGGACAAAAGTAAGCTTGGGCTACCTATTGGAACAACCTTAGACCGTTTTATCAAGAAAAAGCAAGATGATTTTCCCCACTCTACCGGAGAGTTGTCACAGTTGCTTCGAGACATTGCTCTAGCCGGTAAAATTATTAACCGTGAAATTAGCAGAGCAGGCTTACTTGATATTGGTGGCGCTTTTGGCGCGCAAAATGTTCAAGGTGAAGACCAGCAAAAGTTAGATGTAATAGCCAACATCCGTTTTATCAGGGCCTTGAAAAATGGTGGTGAAGTATGTGCCATTATTTCTGAAGAAGACGAGGAGATTATTGACCTGAAAAATAAAAACGGCAAGTACGTAGTGGCTATGGATCCGTTAGATGGGTCATCAAACATTGATGTGAATGTTTCTGTTGGTACTATTTTTTCAATTTACCGCAGGCTGTCACCTCAAGGCGGGCCTATTCAAATGGAAGATTTGTTGCAAAAAGGTAGAGAACAGGCGGCTGCAGGGTATTTGCTGTACGGCTCATCAACCATGCTGGTATATACCACCGGGGTTGGTGTAAACGGCTTTACGTACGAACCCTCACTTGGCGAGTTTTTTCTGTCACACCAGAATATTACCATGCCACCAACCGGCAAGATTTACTCAGTAAATGAAGGCTCTTATAACCAGTTTGAAGAGAGTGTGCAACAGTACATTCTTGACTGCAAAGAAAAGCGCTATGCCGGCAGGTATATTGGTTCATTAGTAGCTGATTTTCATAGAAACATGCTCAAGGGGGGGATTTATATTTACCCTAGAACCGACAAAACACCTAATGGCAAATTGCGTTTGTTGTACGAATGCAATGCCCTGGCATTTGTTATTGAGCAGGCTGGCGGTATGGCCAGCAATGGCACCCAACGCATACTTGACATACAACCTACAGAATTGCACCAACGCACACCATTTTATGTAGGGTCAAAAAATATGGTTGAACATGCCCTCAGTTTCAGGCACTCGTACGAGTCGCTTACCCAATAAGGCTTTAGTTGTGTATTATAGATAGATTAGGATGAAAGTAAAAGTCAAAGCTCATTGCTTTGACTTTTCTATTTTGGGTGTTTCTGAAATTTTTTAACCTGGCTAACCCTGCTGGCTGTATTTGCGGCGAATGATTACTTTTTGCTTTTCGCGGTCAATAATGAGCTGGGCCATTTTAGCTGCCATTTCATCTGGCGGGGCCTGATCAAGTATTCTGGCTACGTGCTTTTCTGACAAATCAATTCGGTAACAGCCATTTAATAACCTTTGAAAGTCATTATCGAGCAAATATTGCACTACCCTGGTCAAGGCAAGCAATAAATCAGCTTCATTACTTTCAGTTACAACAGGCAATGCCTCCTTATCCAGTTCAAGGTGGTTAATAATTAACTGGGCACTTTCTTGCACCACAGAGTTATTTATTGCCATTTAAAAGTGTAGAATAGTTAAAGGCCTAAAAACAAGACTTGCTTTAGCTGTCCTTAGTTTCAGCATTGTCAGCAGCAGGGTCTGCCTCTGTGGTGGCGTTTACTGCCTGGGCTTCTTCAGCTACTTCTACTTCTGCATCCGTGGCTTCTTCAGCAGTATCTGCTTCAAAACGCTCGGGCATTTCGCGCATTAACAGGTTATACCAACTTACCAGCTTTTTGATATCAGACACGTACACCCGCTCTTTGTCATGGTCGGGTAAGATATGTTGCATAAACGCTTTCAGCTCTTCATTAGAAGAAGATGAGCTAAGGCCAGTATCTGCACCAAACTCTTTGAATATATCAGTAAACAGTTTTTCTAAAGGTACAGAGCCTTCACTGTCAGTGGTATAGATAGAGATTTCATTCAATAGTGAAACTCTGTGATTTGGGCCGGTAGCGAACCGGCTCTTTTTTTTATCTATTGCTTCTAATATAACCCCTATACGAGTGGGTTTTACTACTTTAAAAAGGCCGCTTTTACCAGCCAATGTGGCGATATCTTTTAGTTCCATTGCCGCGCAGTTATCTCTGAATACCTATTAGTTAATGATCTTCGTGAAAAAGACTATTTATGATTTAATTAGAACACAAAAGTACTATTGAATTTTCGAAACAGACAAGCAGATGCCGTTTATTGCATTGGGGCATCTAATAAAGTGCCAAGAAAATTCAGTATATCGTCTTTTCCTTTTTTGCTAACGGCAGAGGATACAAAATATTGAGGCATCTCTTCCCAGTCAACTAAAAATGCTTTTCTAAACTTAGCAATGTTGCTTTGCAGGGCATTAGGTGTAAGTTTATCGGCCTTGGTAAATACCAGCACAAAGGGTACCCCTTCTTGCCCCAACCACTTTAAAAACTCTAAATCAATGGCTTGTGGGTCAAGCCTGCCATCAATCAAAACCATAACGCACATTAAGTTCTCTCTTTTAGAAAGGTAATTGCGGTTCATCTGTTCCCACTTTTTACGGTCTTGCTTACTTACCTTAGCCCAACCATAGCCAGGTAAATCAACCAGGTACCACTGGTTGTTAATGACAAAGTGGTTAATCAATTGGGTTTTGCCCGGCTTACCCGAAATTTTGGCCAGACGTGCATTGTTGGTTAACATGTTAATTAATGAAGACTTACCCACGTTTGACCTGCCAATGAAGGCAACCTCAGGTTTATCAGGCTTAGGGCACTTGGTGTAATCAGAGTTGCTAATGAGAAACTTAGCTTGTTTGACTTGCATACAGATCTTTTTTAAAGATTACTACGTTGACTATCAGCTAGTTTGCAGGCAACACTTAAAATTATTATTTAATGGAAAGCCAAAAATATCATTTTTCAGTACTATTATTGGCCTGTGTTTGTAAATTAGCGATAGCATTATAATTATGCGGTTATTGGTATTTAATGGGTCAAAAAACAGATAATATCATTAAATTTAGTTGTATACTGTACAACAACTAGTTGATTGTAATTTGTTAAGTTAATAGACTAAGCATATGGCTAAAAGGTGCTTTTATTGTTTTTTCGTTTTTTTCAGCATTCTCGGGCTATTTTCTGCGCACTATGCACAAGCCCAGCAGGACTCAGTAGAAGCTGCCCGACAACTAGTGCAAATTGCTGATGAAGCCTACGAGGTGCAAAAAGCCACTAACCTGGCCAATGAGCAGTATGTAATGGCAGCTTCTTTAGATCCGTCAAACCTGAAAGCCAACTGGATGGCAGGTAAAACGTATCTGGAAACTGTAAACCGCGACCGCTCTACCAAGTATTTTCTGCAAATTTATAAGATTTCACCCGAGTACCGCTTTGACTTACTGTATTATATTGGTCGTGGCTACCAGTTAAGCCTTGAGTTTCAAAAAGCGTTAGACAGCTACAATGCCTACAAAGAAAAGCTCGTGGCCGATCAGAATTACCGTGGGCAAGATAAAACCTCGTTGAAAGATGTAGACCGCAGAATTGCTGAATGTAAAAATGGTTTGGAGTTTATTGTAAACCCGGCCAATTACAGCATTGTGAATATAGGCTCGCAGATTAATTCAGAGTGGCCTGACTATGGCCCTGTGCTGAATGATGATGAAACGATTTTGATTTTTACTTCAAGACGGAAGGAAGATAACCAAAACGAAGATGTTGACAGTGACAACTTTCCGTTTGAAGACATATTCATTTCAACAAAGGTAAATGGCGAATGGAGCAGAGCCAAAAACATTGGAGAGGTAATTAATACCCCCTTTCATGATTCAAACTTAGGTTTAACTGCCGACGCCTCGTCATTGTTTTTATTTGGAGAAGATGAGAATGGAGGTGGCGATATTTATATTTCTGATCGCCAGGAAGATGGCACCTACGATTTGCCCAGACCAATGCTTGGCTCTATTAATTCGTCTTATTCAGAAAACTCAATTTCTGTTTCAATAGATGGTAAAACGGCCTACTTCTCAAGTGACAGGCCGGGTGGTTATGGCGGGCTGGATATTTATGTAAGTACCAAAGACAATCGTGGGGTTTGGGGCCGCACCAAAAACCTGGGTCCGAAGATTAATACAGAGTATGACGAAGACGGCCCTTTTATAGACCACGACAGTAAGGCCCTATATTTTAGTAGTGTAGGCCGTAAAGGCATGGGAGGTTTTGATATTTACCGAGCTGATTTAGACGAAGAGTCTGGCGAGTGGAAAGACCCTGTTAATTTAGGCTACCCTATTAACACCCCTGACAATGACATATATTTTGTAGCCACTAAAGATGGTAAGCGGGGCTACTATGCCTCTGTGCGTGAAGATGGTATGGGCTTTACAGACATTTATGAAGTGACCATACCTGGGCACGGTACATTTGCTGATAACGTGATTCCTACAAAAGGCCGTACCGGCGGTGACACACCCGTTGCTGAAGACCCCGATGAGAAAAAGCCTGACCCAAAGGAGGTGGTGATACCCGATGCGGTTGAAATGGCCGATGTGACGCTACTTGTACGTGTACTTGATGCCGACACGCGCGCACCACTTGATAACGTACGTATTAACCTCAGAACCAAAGTAGGTAATATTGTAGTACCGGCCAGCAACCGAGGTAAAGGTATTTATGGCTTTAAAACCAATAATGCTTCTGATACAGAGTATTCAGTATCAGTAGAGAAGCCCGGCTATGTATTTGTGAGTCGCGACCTTACTTTACCCGCAGCATCAAAAGACCCGCAGGAAATTAGACGCACTTTAAACTTAAGCCCGGCCCGCTCTGGCGTAACCAAGCGCTTGCGTAATGTATATTTTAAGTTTAATCAGGCTGTTTTTGTTGATGGCTCTTATCGCGAGTTGAATAACCTGGAGAAGTTTCTGTCAGAAAACCCCAACGTTACTGTAGAAATTGGGGGCCATACTGATGCTGTTGGCGATGAGAAGTATAACAAAAGCCTTTCAGAAAAAAGGGCCATTGCTGTAGTAGATTACCTGAAGCGCAAAGGTGTTGACGCACGCCGTTTAAAAGCTGTTGGCTATGGCGAGAAGTTTCCGCTTGCCAGTAATGACGATGAGTTTGAAGGCCGCGAACTGAACCGCAGGGTAGAACTCAAAATTTTGAACTAAGGTAATTTACACCTGCTAATTGTGGTTTTTGGGTAGTTTCTGCCTACTGTCTGAACTTTTATTTTCTTTTTCTATTTAAACTCTCAGTTAGGGTATAGTTTTGACCTTCATTTTGAGAGAAAGAGCAATGAGTGTAGTACCATATAAGCACGAGGCAGGCAGTAAAAAAGAGCAGGTAGCCAAAATGTTTAATAACATCAGTAAGCGGTATGACCTGCTAAACCGGCTGCTGAGCCTTGGCATAGATGTGATTTGGCGTAAAAAGGCCATTAAGCAACTGCAAGCAGCACAGCCCAAACGTATACTTGATGTTGCTACTGGCACTGCCGATTTTGCCATTCAAGCCCTGGACTTAAAGCCTGATAAGGTTGTTGGTGTTGATATTTCAGAGGGTATGCTTTCAATAGGCCATGAAAAGCTGAAGAAGAAGAACCTGCAGGATGTGATAGAGTTGCGCCTTGGCGACTCTGAAAAGCTGCCTTTTGAAGAGAATGAGTTTGATGCAGTGATTGTTGCCTTTGGCGTACGTAATTTTGAAGATTTACTTAAGGGCCTGAAAGACATGCACCACGTTTTAAAGCCAGGTGGCAATTTGGTGGTTTTAGAGTTTTCAAAGCCCAAAGCTTTCCCTTTTAAGCAGCTTTATAATTTGTATTTTAAGTTTATACTGCCCCTTATAGGTAAAATTATTTCTAAAGATAAATCTGCCTATACCTACCTGCCTGAATCAGTCAATGCTTTTCCTGATGGGCAACAGTTTTTAGATATTATGCAAGAGGCTGGCTTTGGCCAAAACAGGCAAAAACCTTTAACTTTTGGCATTAGTTCTATTTATGTTGGGCAAAAATAAATAGGGTTTATTGGTTTTAAGCAGTAGTATTTTCAAACAGCCCTTAAAAAGGCTATATTAACGGTTTAATTTCAATATAATATATTGCACTACGTTAGTTAAGGAAAGCAAACCTAACTGTTTAAAACAATCCAGACCTTGAATAAGTACGTCACAGTAATTCTGATCATTGTAAGCGTTATAGTCTTATTCCCCAGAACAGCTTCAGCCCAAAATGAAACAGTGATAAACCTGCCCAATTATGACACCCGTTTTTTACGATATGGGTTTTTAATTGGAATACACCGGTCTAACTATGAGCTAAGGTATTCAGACACATGGCTTGACTCGGTTAATATCCACTCTATTCAACCACAAAACTCATTTGGTTTTACGTTGGGCTTTATTGTAAATGCCCATTTAGCGGAACATTTTGACATCAGGTTTTTACCATCAGTGGGCTTTTATGAACATATGGTTGAATACAACTACCTTAACAGGCCACAGGAAATTCAAAATGTTGAAGCTACTAATATAGAGCTGCCTATTTTACTAAAATATAAGTCTCAACGGCGAGGTAATGTACGCATGTATGTTATTGGCGGCACTAAGTTTTCAATTGAGGCCTCAGGTAAGAAAGAGGAAGATGGCGTTGAAGATGGGCTGTTTACCAAAAGTAACAACATATCAATAGAAGCAGGTTTTGGTTTTGATATGTATTTTCCGCTTTTTAAGTTCTCACCAGAAATCAGGTATTCTCGCGGTATTAGCAATGTGCTACAACCCAGGGTGAACAGGTTTACTACCAGTATTGACCGCCTGACTAACAATAGTATTACCTTGTATTTGTTATTTGAGTAATAGACCATGCGTAAAACAGCCTTAATAACCGGTGCCACCTCGGGCATTGGTAGAGCTACAGCCGTTCTGTTGGCCCAAAACGGCTTTCAAATCATTATTTGTGGCCGTAGGCAAAACCGATTAGATTCACTTCAAGAACAACTTAGTGGCACGACAGAGACACATGTATTGAACTTTGATGTGCGCGACAAGGCCGCTGTAAACAACGCTATAGCCTCTTTGCCCGAAGCATGGCAAACCATTGATGTGTTGGTAAATAATGCTGGCAACGCCCACGGTTTGAGCCCTATACAAGACGGTGATGTTGCCGATTGGGAGGCCATGCTTGATATAAACGTGAAGGGGTTACTGTATGTATCAAAAGCAGTACTGCCAGGCATGATTGAACGCAACAGTGGCCACATTGTTAACATAGGTTCTATTGCCGGCAAAGAGGTTTACCCAAAAGGCAATGTGTACTGTGCGTCAAAACACGCCGTTGACGCCATTAATAACGGGATGCGCATGGATCTGAACGGATATAATATTAAGGTTAGCAGCGTTAACCCAGGGCTTGTAGAAACTGAGTTTTCTAATGTTCGATTCAAGGGTGATGATGAACGCGCCAAGTCAGTTTATGCTGGATTGGCCCCGTTAACTGCCCAAGATGTGGCAGAGGTAATAGCCTTTGTAGTGAGCAGGCCTGCCCATGTAAACCTGGCTGATACGATTTTACTACCCAATGCGCAAGCCAGTTCCGGGCTTGTGCATAGGCAATAAGCCTAAACCATATTATGAGTTTATGAGTTGCAGCAAGGGCTGCTCCATAATGTCATGCCCTCCATCATATACTATTTCAGCCGGCTTAATACCTAACTGTTGTATTGCCGTGCGTTGCTCTGCCACATGCTTGGGCTGAATAATATTATCAGCATTGCCATAAACCATGTACACCGCCTTGCCATAAAGGCGATCTTTGGCCGCAGCCATGTCAGTATCTGGTGGGAAAACACCCGCCCACAGCACCAGCCTGTCAAAGCCAATGCGTTGCTGCACTGCAAAACGGCTTATTGTTGAGGCCCCTTGCGAAAACCCCAACAGGTTAACCTCAATGCCATTGCCAATATATGGTTGCACCTCCAGGTGGTATACTTCACTGAGGTAAGTCAGGTAATTGTCAATATCAGTCAGGCGCTCTTCTTTGGTCATCCAGGTGGCGCCTACCCTGCCGCTAAAGCCATTCATGTAAAACCTTGACAGACCTTCAGGCACAATTACCCTGTCATGTATGGGCAAGGCAGCAAACTTTTTAATAAAGTAAGGGGCCAGCTGGCCATACCCATGGCAAATGAGCCAAATACGCTCTGTATGGTTGCTTACACTACCCTGGGTACAATATCGTGCTTTAAAGTTGAATGATACGTTGTGTTGCTGCATAAAAAAAAAGCAGGCCAGATTGGCCTGCTGTTCAAATATGGGTGGTAAAGTATTATCTTTTAAAGCCTAAGATGCTGCCCCCACAATAGTTTGCAGAGCCCTCAAAGGTAAAAGTGATGTAGTAAATTCCTGTAGCTTTGCAAGGGTACTGAATACCTGCGTAAAAATTACCATTGATGTAGTTAGTCATAACCCGCTTTCTGTTTGAATCATACATACTAACTACAATTCCATCAGTTTCAGCACCGTCAGCACAGATATTTATTGAGTATTGGGTGTCTTTACTGAAAACGTACGAGTATTCAATTTTTTTCCTGGCGCCGCTCTCTCCGTCAATCTTAAAGCTTTTCAAGAACGTAAACGAGTCTGGTAACTTAGATATACATTGTTCTGAATAGCTATCTGGGTTACATTGTGCAGTGCTACTACTGGCACTTAGCAGAAGAACCATAAATACACCCAATGAAATGATTATCTTTTTCATAAAATCAAAATAAATTTTAAGAAATTATTTCTTCTCTGATAGCTTTTACTATTTCCGTTATCTCTTGTATTTGCTCAGGAGTAATTTTAATCTCCGACCGGCTTTTATCAATAATGATCAATTGGCCGTTTTCATCAACCTTGTATTCAGATTCTTCATAGATGTACTCAATCTGAACCTCATCATATTTATCTTTTAGCCTTCTTAACTTTTGCATGAGGCGTTGAATGGAAGGGTCAGAGTTGCCATAGAAGTTAAGCAGCAACATAATGTTTTCAAGAATTATCTTTTGCTCACCAATCTTATCCTCAAGCTCCTTGTTACCGGGGCTAGTCTCAAGTACCTGGCAGCTAATGTGCAGGGCTTCTAACCAACCACCAGTAAGCAACAAAATGCTCAGATTAGAGCGCTTCTGCTCTTGCAGGTAGTGGTTAATGTTGTTAAAGTTTTGCGTGGTAATTAACAATAACGAATCAAGGTTACGGCTGTTGGTAGCCAAACGTTGTATGGTACCGAAATCAAAAAACTGACCTATACTTAAACCATCAGCCAACTCGCGTATTGACTTTAGGTAAAACAACGCATCTTGATTTTGCTCGTAAATGTTGGTATAACCAAGGTCAGTACCATATATACCTAAATTAAGCGCTTTTTTGTAGTTGCTATTGTACTTAGGCGTGTTTTCTTCCTGATTTAACAATGTCTTATCATATTCTGTACCTACCTTTTTCAAGAGTACAGATATTTCTAATGGCGAAGGAATTTGCTGGATAATGTCGCCAATGACTTCGTCAGAGATTTTAGGCTCATCTGATTTCACTGTATCAATACCCTCTTGCAAGTTTCCAACATCAGGCCTTTTACCACCATCGCACGCAAAAAGCAGCAGAGGTAAAAGAGCAAGAATTATTTTTTTCATATCTGACGGTTTGTTAACAATACAGGATTAAGATTATGTTCTGCAAATATATACATTATGACCCTAAGATAAATTTATAGATTCAAAAACCAAGGTTATGAAAGTAATATCCAGGGCCTTTTTAGGTCACTTTCCGAATTTAATTTTATTCAGGCCTTCCAGCAGTTTCTTTAACAACTCAAAATATAAGGCAAAGTACAATAGCATAGACATGAACCAGGTAACCACCATGTTAAACATAAACGTTTCTATGCGCACGCCGGCAAAATACTTTTTAGGGGCGAAAAAATGTGTACGATAGTTTAATGCGAAATCTGCCCTTTCAGGGATATTGAATACCGGGTCTATTTGTTGGTACAGACTACTGTTGTATTCTATGATTCTATTTTTAGTGCTCACGTTTCGCACCAGGTCAGCAAGGCTTTCATTGTGGTATTTGTTTTTGTACTCGTTCCAGTCAACCCCAAAATCGTTCACCAGTTTGTCAACAATGCGTTCTTTCTTGAGTACGGCATCATTAAACTTATCTTTATATAGATCATTTAAGGCACTGAGGTAGCCAAACATTTGCCCCGAAAGCTCCTCAGTAAATGTATCTAAGGTAATGGGCTGGGTAATGTCAACCTCCAGGGTTACGTGTTTTGCACCTGCCCCTGCCAGTTCTAATTGCTTCACCTGAAGTTTTTTAAACTCTTTCTGGATCAATACCAGTTCAGCCTCAATCTCTTCTTTGAGCCCTTCTTTGGGGCTCATTTGGTAGTTGTTGACTTTTTTGAGCTTTTCTTCCAGTTTAGGAATCAGGAAGGCCGATATAAAGTCAGATTGTTTCTCGTCCTGCTCATACGGAAAAATATACTGTTCGTAGGGGTTGGTCTTAAACTGGTGCACTGCCAGCGCCTCATAGGCCCAACGCGAAACCATGACATCGGCCACCAGCGGCACTTTACCTTTGGTGCTAATCAGGTGGTTAAGTTTATCAAAGTTAAACAGCAGCCCGCTTAGTACCATCTGAGGTATAATAAGCAACGGTATTAAAATATACACCGTCACTGCAGAGTTGAATGCTGATGATATATTGAGCCCCAGTATGTTGGCAAAACAGCTTACTGAAAACAATACAAACCAAAAGCTGAATGTAGCCTCCTGCACTTCAAGAATCAGGTTGCCAACGAGCACAAACAGAAATGATTGTACGGCTGAAAGTGAGAATAGTATAATGATTTTAGATACCAGATAGCTGTTCCAGCTCAGATTCAGGAACGACTCACGTTTGAGTATTTTCCTATCGCCTATAATCTCTTCAGCGCTAACGGTAAGCCCTAAAAACAAGGCCACTATGATAGACATCATAATGTACACGGGGTAGTTCTCATTGAACCTGAAAAGGTATTCAGAACCATCGGGCGAGCTGCGGTACCGGATAATAAAAGCCAGAATAAAGGCCAATAGCGGGGCTTCCAGTAAGTTAATCAACAGGTACTGACGGTTGCTGATTTTTGACAGCGTATCGCGCGTTGTGAATATAAGTGTTTGCTTAAGCTTTGACGGAATATTTAATGACTTTGGCGGAGCTTCCTGTACATCGTTTACCTTTTCAACAGTAAACTTTTCTTTGTACTGCGTATGCCACTGTTGTGGGTTTACTTTCCGTTTGTTGGTAAACTCACCATATTCATCAACTACCTTGGCTTCTATAATATTAAATATCTGCTCAGGGTTTACATTACCACAGGTGGGGCACATACCCCTGAGCCGGTCAACCTGGTTGGTTGCTTCTTTGAAATAAGATACAGCCTCTACCGGATGCCCATAGAATATGGGGTAGCCGCCGGTATCCATAATATACATCTTGTCGAACATCTTGTAGATGTCTGAAGACGGTTGGTGAATCACCACAAAAATGAGCTTGCCTTTTAAAGACAGTTCTTTTAAAAGGTCAATTACATTTTCTGAATCTCTTGATGACAGGCCCGAGGTAGGCTCGTCAACAAAAAGTACAGCAGGCTCACGAATAAGCTCCAGGGCAATATTGAGCCTTTTACGCTGGCCACCACTGATGGTTTTATCTAATACACTACCCACCCGTAAATCTCGACGTTGATCTAGGCCAAGGCTGGTCAGTACGTTCATTACACGCTTGTCTAACTCTTCTTTGCTCATATGGCTAAAGCAGAGCTTGGCGTTGTAATACAGATTTTGGTATACGGTAAGCTCTTCAATGAGCAGGTCATCTTGCGATACGTACCCAATAACCCCTTCGATTTTATCTTTCTGGGTGTAAATATTGTAGCCGTTAATCAATACCTCGCCAGCTGAAGGACCAGAAATACCTGCCAGTACATTCAACAAGGTAGTTTTACCTGCACCAGAGGCCCCCATGATGCCAATGAGTTTGCCGGTATCTTCAGATATATTGATGTTTCGCAAACCAACGTCGCCATTAGGAAAGCGGTATTCTACTTCAACAGTATTGAATGAGATATTGGCCGACTCAAGGTCTGAGAGGAATTGCAGAATCAGGTCGCTGTAATACAAGGCAGCACCCTGTTGGGTTTTGATGGTACTGCCATGTGAAAACAGGTATACCCTGTTGCGCTTAACAATAAATCCATTGAGAAGAATTTCGTCTTCGCCAGTGTAGCGCACAAAGTACATATCTACGCTGTTTACGCGCAGAAAAATAATTTCGCCATCTAAGCCCGCAGTTACATTATGCTTCATGGGCTTATCAGCATTTTTTATTGCATAGTCTTCTTCATTGCTCAGTACCAGAATGTCTTCAAAAGGCATTTCTGAACTGATTTCTTTAATAACGAAGCTTTCTATGAGTTTATATTCGTCTTTTACAATATTGAATACTGTAGAGACGGTATCAATAATTTCAAGTCTTTGCGGGGTAAACTTTTTATCAGAAGCTACTAACTCTAAGATTTTAACCAGTACAACTACTTTTTGCTTTTGAGTTAGCGTTTTGTTGATTTTTTTGCAGATGGCAAGCGTCTTTACTGAGTCTCTTACTGAAGTAAGCTTTCTCTCTTTCTTCTCGCCTTCTTTCTTTTCCTTTTTTTCTTTGTTGTAGCCAACAAACTTATCATACAATTGCAAGTACTCTGTAATAGACTCTTTGTCGAGTTCCTGCTGAAAAAATGATATTACATAGTCCCTTTCCTTCTCAGTTACCCCGCCGTCTTGTTTAGTAATGATGGCAAATAACTGGGTAAGCGCTTTTAGTATTTCTTCACTCATATAGTGCTATCC
>CAZXTW010000075.1:0-13780 GCA_964643525.1 uncultured Roseivirgaceae bacterium | reverse complement strand
CGTGAATATAATGGCTAAGATGATTGGCGAAATGTAGCTTACTGAAAAGTTGATGTACCTTTGCCAGAATGAACCTTTATAGTTCGGGCTACCAGCTTCAATTTCTTTGTTGAGGTTTTCCTTTTTCCATACATAAGCAGCAAAGAATACAATTAAGCACCCACCTAGCGGTAAAAAGGTATCACTGGCAATATGTTCTACAAAGTCCATAAAGCTGGTTGCACTCTCGGCTCCAACATAAGTAATGAAGTTAGTGAATAAGCCAGAGTAGCCGTTTGACAGCAGTGATGGTAAGCCAATAATAAATATACCAATAGCGGCCACCCACACAGCGCGGTTTCTTCTCATTTTCTTTTCATCAACCAGGTAAGCTACAGGTACTTCTAACAGTGATACTGTAGAGGTTAACGCCGCAAATGAGAGCAGCAAAAAGAAGAAGGAACCTATAATAATACCTAGAATGGGCCCGAATGACTCAAACACGCCTGGCAGTGTTACAAATATAAGCCCGGCACCACCTTGCACATTTGACATATCGCCCTGATTTAAATAGGCAACCAACGGAAACATCATTAAGCCAGCCAGGAAGGCAATACCTACATCAAAAAGAGTAATATAAGCAGCTGATGTAATGATATTTTCTTTACGGCCCAGGTACGAACCATAAGTAATCAGCGCCCCCATACCTAATGATAAAGAGAAGAAGGCCTGCCCTAAGGCATTGTATACGGTTTCGAATTGAATTTTAGAAAAGTCTGGTACCAAATAAAAGCTTACGCCGGTAAGGGCATTAGGTAACGTAAAGGCGTATATAGAAAGGAGTATGATCATTACAATAAGTGTTGGCATTAATATGCGTGCCGCCTTTTCAATACCTCCTGAAACCCCTCTTGATACAATGAAAGTAGTGGCAATCATAAATATGATGCCATAGCCTCCTACCTTAACAATGTCTTTTATAAAGGTGCCAAACTGGTTGCCTATTTCAAAATTGCCAAATAGCATTTCAATGAAGTAACCAAAGGCCCAGCCAGCAACTACATTGTAAAATGAAAGAATCAGCACACCGCAAATAACACCCAATACACCCAGTGACCTCCATTTGGGAAACCCTAAAGCGCTAAAAGCACCCGCCGGGTTTTTTTGTGTTTTACGGCCTATGGCAATTTCAGTGACCATTACCGGAAAACATAATATAAAGCAAAAAGCAAGGTACATGACTACAAAGGCAGCCCCACCGCCATCGGCAACTTCAAAAGGGAACTTCCAAATATTACCAAGGCCAACGGCCGAACCTGCCGCTGCTAAAATAAATCCTAAACGGCTGCTAAAACCTCCTCTGGCTGCCATATATGAGTAGTTTGATTACGTGACTTATTGGTTGATTGCGATTTTGCAAGGCCCCAAAGATTGTTCCATTTTTTCAAAAAACAAAGCAAAGTGCCCCCGGCTGTTACAGAATTGACGAATTGTTGGGCATGCCAACCATTGGTTCTGATTAAACCACCATTCGGTAGGGGGCATGTTACATTCTTCTGCCAAATACTACGGTTCATCACAGCATCCTTACAACCCAGTAAGTAAAAATTTAGACCGTGCGCTTTTAAACCCATTTTTGAGGTGTCAATCAGACAAAAAAATAAGCCATGAAGCAATTACTAACAACCTTTATGATATGCCTTGCCTGTTTGCCTGGCCTGGCCCAGAAAGTAACCAATATTAGTGGGCAGGTAACAGATGCCAAGGGCCAGCCAATTATTGGGGCCAATGTTTACCTAGATGGGGTTTATGATGGGGCCAGCACTAACCTTGAAGGTCAGTTTGCCTTTACCACCAGCCAGCAAGATACCCTAACCATTATGGCCAGCTTCATGGGGTACAAAACCCACCAACAAGCCATTGTATTAGGGCAACAGCCTCAGGTAATACTATCTATAACATTAAAAGAAGTTATTAATAAAATTGATGGCGTGGTAATTACCGCCGGTGCTTTTGAGGCCAGCGACGAGCGCAAGGCTGTACAGCTAAAGCCCATGGATATAGTCACCACAGCCGGTGCCCTGGGTGATGTATTTGGGGCCATGACCACCCTGCCTGGCACCACTACGGTGGGCGAGTCTGGCAGACTGTTTGTACGGGGGGGCGAGGGCCGTGAGGCGCAAACCTTTATTGACGGCATGCTGGTGCCCAGACCCTTTGAAGCTACAGTGAATAATGTGCCCACACGTGGCCGCTATTCGCCCATGTTGTTTAAAGGCACCATGTTTAGTACCGGAGGCTACTCGGCAGAGTATGGGCAGGCGTTGTCATCGGCATTGGTCATGACCAGTAAGGATGAACCAGAGCAAACCCAGACTGATATTGCTGTGATGGCGGTTGGGGCAGGGGTAGAACGGCAGGTAAAGAAAGCTACAGAAAGCTGGTCAATAGCTGCTAACTACCAAAACCTGGCACCGCTGTTTAATCTTGTACAGCAGGATTTTGACTGGGGGCATGCCCCTGAGTCGTACAATGGGCACTTGGTTTGGCGTAAAAAGCTGGCCAATGGCGGGCGGCTAAAGACCATGGTTTTTTATGACCACGATAATTTTGAACTCACTCAAGAAGATATCCGCAGAGAAACAGGCCATGTAAAAGTAAATCTGGCCAACCACAACGCCTATGCCAACACCTCATACAGGCAGGTTATTGGCAACCAATGGTCTGTCAAGGCAGGGGTATCAGCCGCGTATGACAAACAGGCCATTGATTTAGACCTTGACAATTTGCGTGAGCAACAATATGACTTGCATGCCAAAGCAGTGCTCAATTATGATGGTTCTGAACGGCTTAGTTTCAGGTTTGGCTCAGAAGTGCTGATGCGAGACTTTGAACAGTTGTATGCTGATGCCAGCCTGGCAGAAACATTTGACCTGAGCTATACCAATACACTTAGCGCTGGCTTTGCTGAAGCAGATGTATACCTGAGTAATAAACTTGTGCTGCGTGGCGGGTTGCGGGGCGAGCATGCCTCTGTAATTAATAAAGCCATGCTTTCACCCCGCTTGTCAATGGCCTGGAAAACGGCCGAAAACACACAACTATCTGTGGCATGGGGTATGTTTGGTCAGTTGCCAGAACATGGGGTATACCGGGTAACACGTAACCTTACCTTTGAGCGGGCGCAGCATTACATCATTAACTACCAGGTGCAGAAAAACAAACGCACCTTTAGGGCCGAAGCATATTATAAAAAGTATACTGACCTGGTTCAGTTTAACAGTGATGACCCTTTTGCCCTGCGCTGGGCCAACAATAACGGTCATGGGTATGCCAAAGGTATTGACCTGTGGTGGCGTGATAGGAAAACAATCAAAAACGGCGATTACTGGGTGTCATACAGCTTTTTAGACAGCCGCCGTCATTACCGCGACTTTCCGGCTGAGGCCGTGCCCACCTTTGTAGCCCGCCACAGCCTGTCAATTGTATACAAGCACTTTGTGCCAGGCATTAAATCGCAGGTGGGGTTTGCCTGGAACGTAGCCTCTGGCCGCCCCTACGAAAACCCAAACACAGAAGGTTTTAACAATGAACGCACCATGGCCTATAACGCCCTGAACTTAAATATGGCTTACCTGTACCGCCAGCATATTATAGTATACGCTTCAGTAAGTAATGTGCTGGGCCGTAACCATGTGTTTAACTACCGGTATGCTAACCAGCCAGATGCCACCGGCATTTTTGCTGAGCAGCCAATTGGCCAGGCGGCCAGGCGGTTTGCCTTTGTAGGGTTGTTCATTACCCTGTCAGACAGTAAAAACACCAACCAACTCAATAACCTGTAACACTCAATTAGTAACCACTTAAACTCAAAATATCATGAAAGCAATTATTGTAACTATTGCCATGGCCTTTGCCACTTTGGCCACCCTGGAATTAAGCGCCAACACTGCTAATGATGCGGCCTACCGCCAGGCCATTGAAAAAGGCCTTGCCTCATGGCAGGCAGCCGAAACACCAGAGGCGCTAAGGCAAACCATTAACCACTTTGGCCGTGTAGCCATGGCCCAGCCCGATAAGTGGTTGCCTAACTATTATGCTGCCAATATACTGGTGTTGATGGCTGCCAGAACCAAAGATGTGGGCGCAGGAGATGCCCTACTTGACGAGGCCCAAACCTATATTGACCGCGCCCTGGCCGTAGAAGCCAACAATAGTGAGTTAACAGCTATGCAGGGTTTTGTGCACATGATTAGAATGGCGCTAGACCCTGCCACCAGAGGTGCTCAGTACATGGGTAAGGTTATGCAGGTACTAAGCCAGGCCACTGCACAAAACCCTGAGAACCCAAGGGCCCTGTATTTGCTGGCGCAGGCCAAGTATGGCACCGCTCAGTTTTTTGGCAATGACGTAACAGAGGTGTGTGCCATGTTTGACCGCGCATACACATTGGTTGAAGCTGAGCATCAAACAGACCCCCTGTTGCCCTCATGGGGCCGCAAAGAGATTGCCGCCATGCAGCAAATCTGTAAGTAAAATTAGCCAAAACAATACCTGGCTATGTTTATATTACACCCAAGGCCTGCTATTAGGTATCTAGACTTTACCGGTATAATGATTAGTAACATACAGAACAAGTGGCTACGGCAAATTGCAAAGCTGTTATTCATTGCCCTTTTGGCTACTGCTACTACCTTTTTGTATTGCAACAGTTGTTTACAAAGCTGGGAGGTGGCTCTGTACGCCATCAGCTATTCAATTGCAATTTGGGTTACCCAGTGGCGGGGCAACGAAATCATTATTGACTATTTAGATACCAAAGTGGCTTGGGTACACAACCCGCGCAAAAGGTTTTTACTGGGGCTAACCGGGGTATTAATTTATACCCCGGTATCATTAACCCTGCTACACCTTTTTTACTATTATGTAGTAGGCATAAACTCTGGCTTCAATACTGTGCGCGGGTTTTTCACAACAAACTTCGTTGCCATGGGCATTACCATAATCATTGCCTCTTTCTTTACAGGGTACAGGTTTTTGCAGGCCTGGCGACAAGAGGCAGTGAATGTAGAGAAGCTGAAGCGACAAAGCCTGGCTTCACAATACGAAAGCCTTAAAAATCAGGTAAACCCCCACTTTTTATTTAACAGCCTTAATGCACTAACCTCATTGGTGCATAAAGACCCCGATAAGGCTGTACGGTTTATTAAGCAGCTGTCTGACGTATACCGCTATGTGCTTGAAAATAAAGACAAAGAAGTGGTTGCGCTTACTGAAGAGCTTAAGTTCATCAAAAGCTATTTGTATTTACAGCAAATCAGGTTTGGTGAAAATTTACAGGCAGAAATGGCCATTGAAGACGATGGCCAAATGATGTTGCCGCCGTTATCATTACAGCTTTTGGTTGAAAACGCCATTAAACACAACATTATTAGCAAAGATGAGCCCCTCATCATTAAACTATTTACTGAAGGTGAGCAATATGTTGTTGTGAGCAATAACCTACAGGTTAAGTCAATACCCAAGGGCCCTTCGGGCATTGGTTTAGAAAACATTAAAGCACGGTATGGCTACCTTACTGACAATGAGGTGCAAATTACTAAAACAAAAACAGCGTTTACGGTTAAGCTGCCGGTGCTTACCATGGAATGAACCCACTACCTATGAAAGTAGCCATTATTGAAGATGAGCAGCTGGCAGCTGAGCGGCTGGAAGAAATGTTACTACGCCAGGCACCTGAAGCACAGGTGTTGGCCATATTTGACAGCGTGAAGCGGGCAGCTCCCTGGCTGCAGCTGCGCCAGGCCGAATGCGACCTGCTATTTATGGATATACAACTGGCCGATGGCCTGAGCTTTGACATATTTGACCAGGTACATGTCAACACCCCGGTAATATTTACTACTGCCTATGATGAATATGCCGTTAGGGCCTTTAAAGTTAACAGCATTGATTACCTGCTAAAACCTATTGACGAAGAAGAACTTGCCCTGGCCCTTGACAAGTTCAAGGCCCTTTATAGCCAAAAACAACACAACGCCCCCACGTTAGAGTTACTGGCCACGACCATGCAAATGATGAGCCGGCAATACAAAAAGCGTTTTGTAATCAAAATAGGCGAGCACATAAAAACAGTAGAAACCAACAACGCCCACTTTTTTATGAGCCTTGAAAAGGCCACGTACCTGGTTACCGCGCAGGGCAAGCGCTACATCATTGATTTTTCTTTAGATCAGCTGGATGAACTGTTAGACCCAGAAGTATTTTTTAGAGTAAACCGAAAGTTTATTGTATCAATGCCTGCCATTGCCGATATCATAGCCTGGAGTAATAGCAGGTTAAAGGTGGTGTTAACAGTGGCTAAAAATGAGGAAGTAGTGGTGAGCCGTGACCGGGTGCAGCCTTTCCGTCGGTGGTTAGATGGGTAAGTTAAAAAGTGATTTACAACCTCAAATGCTTAATATGTATGCCTAGCAGGCTTTAGGTAAGGCTTTACCGTTAATTTCTATCAATTGGTCTAAGCGTATCATTGAACCGTCACTCAGCTCCATGTATTCTTCATGGTTACGGGTAATGAGGTTCCTGATAATACCCCGCACAGTTTTACTGTCGCCTTCCGTGGCCAGATAAGTAACATTTACCCAGTCTCTTTTTACTGCCCAGGCTTCTAATTGGTCGTAGTAGCTACAGTTAATGGGGGTATATGCACTGTGTTGGTGTTGGAGCGGTTCATTATTCATAGGCCTATATGTTGTTCAAAACAATATACATTTTTCCATATAGTTACGCAAATGTTACCAATAAGTTATAACCTAAAAAAGCTGCCTGAATACATTTCAGACAGCTTTTGGGCATGTGGTAACTCTTTTTAGGGTCTTGGGTGTATTAGCGTTAGTAATTGAATAATTCTTCTAAGGTAAGTTCTTGAATTTCTCCCAAACGGGCAAGCGACTGCCTGTCAAGATTTTCTAATTTACCCATAACCAGGTAAGTATACTGCCTGCCCTGAACATGTTCATTAAAAAACTGCTCCATTTGCTCAAGCGTCATGTTCTGTACCTGTTGGTAAATATCCTTTCTGTAGTCATGCTCAATACCAAGGCGTTGGTTGGCCATATAAGTCCAGAATACACTGGTGTTTAATATGCGTTGGGTTTCAATTGACTTCAGCAAAGACTCTTTTGCAGACTCAAACTGAGTGCTTGCCAGCGGCATATTGGTCATGAGGTCTTGGGCTGCTGCTACCGCCTGTGGTAACTTATCAGCCTGGGTGCCAATAAAAGCCGCTACATAATGGGCATTATCCTTTCTGGTGGGTGTTGAATAGTTGGCATAGGCACTATAGGCCAATGCTTGTGACTCTCTTATTTCCTGAAAAAAGATTGACGAAAGCCCCAGGCCAAAATAATTATTAAACAGCCTGATAGAAGGCAGCAAAGCCTCATCAAAACCACCTGCAGGGCTCAGCATATATAAGTTGGCCTGTAGCATGTCATAATCAACCACATACACTATGGGTTTTTCGGGCTTAAGCTCTTCGTATTTTTTTGCTTTGGGTATGTCTTTCAGGGCTGCTGGCATATTGTGTAGCCCCATAACCATACTTTGGGCTGAGGCTAGGTCTTGCCCACCATAATAATAGATGTTGTGCTTGAAGCCTGTCATGCCCTTAATTAACATAGTAAGCTTTTCCGGGTTAATTTGCTTCAGTTCTGCCTCTGAGACTACATCTCTAAAAGGCGAGTTTTTACCCCATTTGCCATAACTCACAAGCGCCCTGTTCAATATGGTATTCTTATCAAGCTTGGCATCCTGTCTTGACTTTAATATACGGCCCACGTAATCATCATACGCCTTTTGGTCGGGTTTGGCGTTGGCCAGCACGTGTTCAAGTAAGGCAATACCCTGCTCAACCGATTCTTCCAGGCCACTAATCACTATATATGAGCGGTCGCTGTTGGCACTTACGTTCATGCTCAAGCCAAGCTTAAAAAACTCTTGTTGCAGCTCAGCAGCAGTATATTTATCTGTGCCTATATAAGGCAGGTAGTTTACCGCCAGGGGCAAAAGCTTGTTATGGTTTTTGCCCATATCTATAATATAATACAGGCTAAACAACTCATTGGTGTTATTTTTAGTATAATAAAACTCAACCCCAGGGGCAGCCTGCTGCTTTTGTATTTCCTGCTTAAAGTCAACAAATACGGGCTCAATCCTGTCAGTCTTTATGGCTTCAAACGCCTTCTTGTAGTCAGAGCTGGCTTCTCTGTTCACTTGTATAGGGGTAATTTCTGGCTTTTCTACCTTATAAGCATCTTCAACCTTACCAGTTCGTTTGTATACCACCACATAATTATCAGCATAGTGCTCATTGGCAAATGCAATAATATCTTCTCTGGTAAGCTGTGCCATTTCTTCTGTAAAGGTTACCTCATCAGCCCAATTGCCACCAGTGGTATAACTTACTACAAAGTTGTGCGCTCTGCCATTATTTTGTTGGGCTTGTATGGCCTTCAGCTTAAAATCTTTGATAACGGCGGGTATCAACCAGTCTTCAAACTCACCCTTTTTAATCTTTTCTATTTCACCCAAAAGCAGGTCTTTCAGCTCTTCCAGGCTTTGGCCTTCCTTGGGTTGCCCACTTAACTGGTGCAGGCCATAATCTTTTAGCCAGTTGGTGCCACTTCTTGCCGTAAGTACTTTTTGTTGCTGTATCAGGTTCAGGTCCATTAAGCCAGCCTTACTGTTATTCAGCATATAGTCAATTAGTGTTACATACTTACGGTGGGCTGTTGGGCGGCCATCAAACCGCCAGGCTATACTCATGTTTTCGGCCTGTGGGCCTACCACCTCAGCCGTTTGTACACTGGTAAGCGGGTTGGCCTTTTTGGCCGCCAACTCAGGCAGGGGTTTGCTTTCCATACTGCCAAAATACTTGTCAATCAGGGCAATAGTACTGTCAAACTCAAAATCGCCCGAAAGGCAAATGGCCATATTATTGGGTACATACCACGTATCAAAATACTGGTGTATGCTTTCCATCGATGGGTTTTTGAGGTGTTCGCCTTCGCCAATAACGGTTTGCGTGCCATAGGGGTGCCCTGAGAAAAGCAGCTCAATCATTTTAAAATAGGCCCGTCTAAAGTCAGAGTCCTGGCCAATATTAAACTCTTCATACACAGCTTCCAGCTCGGTATGAAACAAGCGCAAAACCAATTGGCTAAAGCGCTCACCCTCCAGCTTTAAAAAACGTTCGAGCTCATTACTTGGTATGTTGTTTATATATACCGTCCGGTCGTTGCTGGTATAGGCATTGGTGCGTTGTGAGCCCATGCTGCTTAATATCTTGTCATACTCATTGGCCACAGCCAAACCAGAGGCAACTTGCGAGAGGCTGTCTATCTTACCGTAAATGCTTTTCTTCTCTTCGGGGTCAGCAGTGGCTTTGTGATGTTCATACAAGTCTGAAATCTGACTAATCAAAGCCTGCTCTTTTTCCCAGTCTGTGGTGCCCACCTCGTCAGTACCCTTAAATAACATGTGCTCCAGGTAATGGGCCAGCCCTGTATTATCGGCAGGGTCATAGGCACCACCGGCCTTTACGGCAATAAATGATTGTATGCGGGGGGCATCTTTATTAACGGTCAGGTAGGCTTTCATACCATTAGCAAGGGTATATATCCGGGCCTTGTAGGGGTCGCCTACTACTGTTTCATAGGTAAACCCATTGGCATCGGTGGCGGTTTGTACTTCACCCTTCTTGGGGCCACTGCTGCACTGCCAAAAAAAGCAGGTGGTAAAAACCAAAAAGTAAGTAAGTCTTTTCATAAAAACTGCAGTTGTTAATTATCTCTGTAATTTGAGTTAACCAGGCAAAAGTTCCTTTGGTTTCATATGTTCTATCTGGGCATTCAGTTGTGGTATACCCAACGGAGCCACAAGCATATTTTGCTGTTTGGCTGTAAGGTCAATTTTGGGGCTGTACAGTGGGTGGTAAACCTTGCCAGCCTGGGCTTGGGCTTTGTTGAATGAATAAACACCGCCAGAACTTTCAGGTGGGCTATGCCCACTGCCAGCCAGCAGCTTAGGCATGCTTCGGTATTGGTACGAAGCCCCAATGTACTCAACAAACAATCGGTGGTCCCAAAAGCCTTGTGGGTCGTAAACATAAGCTACTTCGTCTTTCAGCTTACGCACCGTACTACCCAACAGGGTAGTTGCAGGGTTGGTTGCCTCTGTGTTTGCCGTATGTTCAAATGGTACCCCATTAATGTAAAAGGCGTAGGGGTGCTGGTTTTGCCAGCCCATAATTACCTGAATCACTTCATGTAGTTGGGCAAGGGTAATCTTACCATCAACCTCAAAGCGACGCCATACCTTTGGGCGCGCTCCGGTTAAGGTCATGTAAAACCGATATTGTTTTTGCCTTTCTTCCATTCATCCAGGCCTATGTGTATTCTTTCCTCACGTTAAGCCAGTACAACAAACGGCTAAAATAGTCCATTCCTTTAAGTATACGATGCCATTTTTTTATCAGCGGTGCTATTCAATAACAGGTGCTCAATTCCTTGTTAAGTGTAAACGGCAGCTTTGTTTACTATTAATAATAGCTTGCTTTTGGTTGACGATTTGATATAAATGTATATTTGTAAACCAATTCAGCGCTAAACCAAACACCAGAACTTGTTGGCAATAGCAAACTGAAATGGGGGGAGGCTACAATTTGGTGAACAAGACCTGAACGCTTATGAAAGAGCTGTTTGCAAAACGATTAATCAGTGCCCGAAGGATGGCGGGGCTCTCTTTACAAGAACTTTCAGATAAAGTTTCATTTACAAAGCAAGCCATTAGCAAGTACGAAAAGGGTTTAATGAAACCTACCTCTACTGCTGTGATAGAACTGGCCACTGCCCTCACGGTTAAGCCTGACTATTTCTTTAAGATACAGGGCGAAGGGTTGATGTTAGAAAGCATAAAATTCAGAGAAGAGGCCAAGCACGACGGCCAGGAACTGGAGCAGGTAAAAACAAAAACGCTCAATTACCTTGAACGATACCTTGAGTTAGAGAAGGTATCTGCCGAAGAGTTGGAAGTAAAAAACCCGCTGGTTGGCTATGACATTAAGAACCGACAGGAGGCTGAAAAAGCAGCCATTACCTTGCGGAAAAAGTGGCGTTTAGGAGAAGGGCCAATTACCAACGTGGCCGAAGTTTTAGAGCGCCAGGGGGTAAAGGTAGTTGAAGTAAACCAGAGCCTTGATTTTGAAGGCTTTTCAACCTGGGCGGGTAAAGTGCCTGTAATTGTAGTGAACCTGGCAGTGAAAGAAGTAACCCGCAGGCGGTTTACTATATTACATGAGTTGGCTCATTTGCTACTCACCATTAATGAAGAGGCACTGGGCTACCAGGAGGTAGAACGCATATGTGATGCTTTTGCAGGGGCAATGTTGTTGCCCGAACATATTTTAAAGAAAGAGCTACACAACCGCACCAGCATTACTACTGGCGAGCTTACCGGCCTAAAAGCCTACTATGGCATATCTATACAAGCCATACTGGTTAGGGCAGCCTTGTTAAAGCTAATGGACTGGGCTGCTTTTGAGCAATGGAAAAACCTGGGCCAGCCTGTTGATGCAGGCCAGTTTTCTGGCGAGGAGCGCCCACGGCGGTTCCACAGTTTGCTATGGAAGTGCCTCAATGAAGGCAAAATAACCATTAGCAAGGCGGCCGAGCTGGCCAACAGCCCTGTAGAAAGCCTGAAAAGGGCAAGAGACAGAGAAGTGATGATAGCCATATAAGCTGCCCGGTATGAACCAAAATGTAATCATTGCCGATGGGCGCTTTATTCATGACCTGGCCAACTACGGGGTAATAGAAATAGCCTCTACCTTAAGTATAGGCATACAACTGTCAGAGTTTACGTTGCACGAACTTGACGTAAACCCCCGCGCCATGATTATGCCCCTGGTAAAAAAACAGCTGGTGCAGGTCAATACCTTTAATGGCAACCAAATGGCTGCTATCGTAGCAATTATGCAGCAATACCACCAGTGCCTGTCATTGGCTGATGCCTCTGTTATCTACCTGTTACAGGTATACCCTGGGGCGGTGCTGGTATCTGAAGAGGCTACACTTAACCAGGTAGCGCAAGCTTACAAACACAGCTACAAACCATTTCAGTGGTTTTTTAAACAGCTGGATAAAACCGGAATTACTAAAAAAGATATTGGCCATTAATGGCCGGCAATAAATGCAGAAGTGGGGTGTCCGGGCATGGATGCTTCTCCCTTCTAAATGGCGCATAGGCTATGCTACTGAAGCTGTTGATTAATCCTGTAGATTATTCAACTCGGCTTCTCATAAGGTTTGACCGTTACTTATGACCACCGCTGTGCTGCCAGTTCGTATGTTCAGTTTAAGCTCCTTTACAATGAGCAACCTGGCCGGGCCCCATTTCTGCAACCTTATTGGTTCTATATTCATTTTATGTTGATGTTTTCCGGCTACCCATCACACCCAGAGGCGTGTTTAAATACTAACGCTAAATCAACCTAAAACACACTGGGGCTTTTTACTATATTTTACCCTGCCGCTTTTACTGTGTTGCCCAGTTTTGAATAACAAAGACCAAAAAAATGCCGACTTTCAATGAATGTCGGCATTAATAAGTAGTTGTTCAGGTATGATTATCTAGCAATGAAAACGAAGTGTCTCGTTCACTTTGTTTGGCATTATTAAGGGTGCCTACACCCAACTGCCAAATAATTTATTGATATTAAGTGTTTTATTAGTATTTGTCAATACTATCAGTGAATTTTTTCGCGAAGTGGGCGCAAAGTACCAAATAGATCAACTCGGGTTACAATTCAACTGGTAAAATTGGCGTATCAAGCTAGCTCGCGCAAATCTACTGGCACTACTGATGACACCCCCTGCTCAAGCATGGTTACACCGTAAATTACGTCGGTGCTGGTCATGGTGCGCTTATTGTGGGTTACAATAATAAACTGCGAGTCTTTTGAAAACTCCCTGATAATATTGTTAAACTTATCAATATTGGCATCATCAAGTGGGGCATCTACCTCATCAAAAATACAGAACGGAGCTGGTTTGAGCAAGTAAAGTGCAAACAGTAGCGCAGTGGCTGTAAGTGTCTTTTCACCTCCCGAAAGCTGGCTGATGGTCTGTGGTCGTTTGCCTTTGGGTTTTGCCACAATTTCAATTTTGGACTCCAAGGGGTTTTCCGGATCAAGCAACAACAAATCACAATTATCCTCCTCCGAAAACAAGCTACGGAATACCTCTATAAAATAAAGCCGGGCTTGCTCAAAAGCACTAATAAACTGTGTGGTAGCCGTTTCCTCGATCTCCTGGATGGTTTGCATCAAGGAGTCCTTCGCCGCAATAATATCATCCCGCTGTTGGCTGATGGTATCATGCCGCTCTTTCATTTCGTCATAGGCCTCCACTGCCATTGGGTTAATTTCTCCATAGTTGTCAATGCGACTCTTTAGTCGCTCCACCTTCATTTCTAGTTCGGTTTGAGGCAAAGACGTGGTTGGTTCTTCATTGATCACCTCATTGATATCAATAGAGAACTCAATCTTTAAGCGTTGTGAAACCGCAGAAATCTCAAACTTAACATCACTAAACCGATCCTTCAATTTATTGATCAGGATTTGGGCATCTGTTTTTTGCCGATTCAACTTTCGGATATCATCTTCCAACTCATTGATAGCACCTCTGGCCTTAAAGTAGAGTTGTTCTGCCTCACTTAAGCGGTCGGTCATCCCCTTCTTCTC
>CAZXTW010000074.1:0-13867 GCA_964643525.1 uncultured Roseivirgaceae bacterium | reverse complement strand
AGGTATTTCTGTATCTCGTGTGGGTGGTTCTGCACAGATCAAATCAATGAAAAAGGTAGCTGGTACCCTCAAGCTTGATCAGGCTCGGTTCCGTGAACTGGAAGCATTTGCCAAGTTTGGCTCTGACCTTGATGCTGCTACCAAACTAACCATTGAACGTGGCCGCAGAAACCAGGAAATCCTGAAGCAGCCGCAATACTCTCCCGTACCGGTAGAGCAGCAGGTGGCCATCATCTATGCTTCTACTCAAGGTTTGTTAGACAATGTGCCTGTTGAAAGAGCCAAGGAATTTGAAAAAGAATACCTGACACTGCTCAACACCAGCCATAGTGGCGTGCTTGATACCTTAAAAGCCGGTAAGTTAACCGATGAGGTAAAAGACAAACTGAAAGAAGTGGCCCACGATTTGGCTAAAAACTATAATTAATGAGGGGCAACCCGTTGCACCTACACAAGCTGCTGACTCAATAGAACCAGATGGCAAACCTCAAAGAAGTTAAAAACCGAATAAAATCAGTAACCTCTACGCAGCAGATTACTAAAGCCATGAAAATGGTGGCGGCTGCTAAGTTAAGGCGCGCTCAAGACAGAATTGTGCAGATGAGGCCTTACTCGCAGAAGTTAACTGAAATATTACAAAATGTTTCGGCAGGGCGCCAGGACGATGACTCGCAAAGCCAATACGCTGTAGCACGCGATGTGCAAAAAGTACTGATCGTTGCGGTAACCTCAGACAAAGGCCTTTGTGGTGCTTTTAACTCAAGCGTTACACGTAACGTGACGCAACTTATTAATAATGAGTATGCTGCACAGCATAAAAATGGTAACCTAACCATTATGCCTGTGGGCAGAAAGGCGCATGACTATTACCGCAGAAGAGAGTTCAAAATGGTTGAAGACTATGCCGAGTTGTTTGGTGATCTCTCATTCGATAAGGTAAAGCTGGCAGCGCAACACGCCATGGATGGTTTTGTAAATGGTGATTACGATAAGGTAGTGATTGTTTACAATGAGTTTAAAAATGTAGCTACTCAAATTCTAAGGGCCGAGCAGTTTTTGCCCATTGTGCCTAAAGAAGATGAACAAGAAAGCACTGCTGGTGCCTCAGCTACTGAGACTGACTACATTTATGAGCCAGACAAAGACTTCATTATTGAAGAACTGATACCCAAGTCACTTAAAATACAGTTCTTTAAGTCGTTGCTTGAGTCTAACGCAGCTGAACATGGTGCCCGAATGACGGCCATGGACAAAGCCACTGATAATGCTGGCGAGTTGTTGAAAGACTTGAAGCTCATGTACAACCGTACACGCCAGGCCGCTATTACTACCGAAATTCTAGAAATTGTAGGTGGTGCAGAGGCCCTTGCACAAGGCTAACCATAACACACACTTATTCATAACACCAAAAAGCCCCGCAGTTAATGTGGGGCTTTTTGAATATATAGGCTATACTTTAAGCTTAGTAAGTTTTATCCTGGGCCCACAGCATTTTTCTCCGGGACGCCTGGTTCTTCTCTCCGGGACGCCCGGACCTTCTCTCCGGGATATCCGACCTTTCTCTCCAGCTAAGAAGAAGCTTCTCCGCCCGAGGCAGAAACTTTTCTCGGGCAGGGCGGTTCCTGCCTCGGGCTTTAAAGTACCCGCTTTCGGGCAGAAAAATAAATTTTGCCCTAAGCCTCACTGTAACCAATAAAAAAGGCCACTGCAACTGCAACGGCCCACCATTGTAGGGCATTAATCCTATGGCTTACAAGCTGGCTTTAAACTTGGCCAGTTGCTTTTCATAATGTTCTGTATCGGCACCTTCATCATTAGCCATTTCCAGTGCTTCTTCACTTAACTTCAAGGCTTCTGCCTTATTGCCCAACTTAAAATGTAATGAGGCCAGCGTATCAGTATTGCTGGCATTCGGGGCTGTTGCTACTGAGCTTTTGGCCCAGATTAACGCTTTTTGTAGCATGGCTGCATCGCTGGCATACAAATAAAACTTCCAGGCATACTGGTTCAGCTCTTCAGGGTCTTCTATCTGGTTTTTCTCTACCAGTGCCGCAGTAGCTTCGGTATAAGCTGCCCAGTTTTTATTAGCCTCTGCCAGGTCTTTGGCAATATAATAGGCCAGGTCTTTGTCATGGCCGTGCGTTTGTATGGCTTGTGCCAGGGCAGCCAGTGCAAAAGCCTGGGCCCCTTCACCTTCAGTAATACTCAGGTATTGTTTGCCCAGTGTGCGGTCAATAAAATTATTCACCTCGTCCTGCCCAAAAGAAACTGCAAACTTGGCCCTATTGGCCAGTACATACTGAAACTCGCGCGAGTACACATCCTGCACATGTTCCTGCATCAGTGCCCAGTTGGTAGGCTTCAACAGGTCATCATCACCCAGGGCATCAAAAATATTGGCCATCACGGCCGAGCCGTCCAGGCATGCAGCGTCTAACAGAGCCTTGTAGCGGCCTAAAAACTCAGCGCTTCTTTCGCCGGCTTCAAATTGCTGTTGCAGGCTGGCCAGCTGCTGGGCTGGGTCTTGTGCATTACGGCCCAGCGTAATAAACTCATCTGCCCCCAGGGCGCCACAGCCCCGGTGTACCAGCTTGCCGTTGCCATCAATAAACAACAGGGTGGGGTAGGCCATAACCGTATACTGCTCGCTCAAAGCGGTACCGGGGTAGGCCTCCATATCATACCGCACATTCACAAAGTTGGCATTGTAATAAGCCGCCACATCGGCATCGGTAAACGTATACTTTTCCATCATTTTACATGGTCCGCACCAGGTGGTGAACGCATCCATAAAAATGAGCTTATTCTCTGCCCTGGCCTTTTGCTGGGCCTGTTCCCAGCTGCCGTCAAAGAAATTAATTTCTGTAGCTAACAATGCAGTTGAGGTAAGCGTGAGCAATACCAGGCACAGCACACAAATTTTGTTCATGATGGTTGTATTTAAGTTGAAACAAGTAATTGCAATAAGGTAATGGTCGTTAAAAAAAGAAAGAAACAGGCTGGCGGCAGATAGTTCAATGCGGGTATCACTATACCCTGTAAACTCTAAACGTAGGCCCGGCCCAAATAGTGTTAGGGTTACGGGCCAATAGGCATTTATTAAGTTACATTTAACAACTATCGGGCCAAACACTGGCCATAACAGGTTACAGGGGCGGCTGTAACCTAACTGTAACGAAAAATAACGTTGGGCAGGCAGCAAATTGCCAATTAAATCGTTAAATTGAACAACTGACTTTAGTATAGTGCCTTAAGGCTCAAACCAGCAGCATCAACCTGACCCCTAATTGCCATTAAAGAACCTGACACACATGGCCGAAGATCAACTGACCATTACCCTTGAGCCTCCTGCCCATCAGGGCCTAGACTTTCAAGAACTTAAACAAGCGGGCATTGCCCATTTACAAAAGCTTACTGGTAAAATCTGGACCGACTACAATGAGCACGACCCAGGTATTACCATTCTAGAGCAGTTATGCTATGCCATTACTGACCTGAGCTACCGCATTGACTTTGAGCTGCCCGACCTGCTCAGTGCCGCAGGTACGTATCAACAGCAGGGCATCTGGTCGCCGGCAGATATCCTGACCATCAACCCCGTTACGCTTACAGACATCCGCAAGGCCTTAATTGATGTGCCCGGCGTAAAAAACGCCTGGGTAGAGCAGGTGCAGTTTCCGCAGCCCGAAATTTATTATTCGCGTGAACGGAACAGCATTACCACTGTTAAAGCCGACGATGTTGACCCACTGTACCTGAAAGGGCTGTATAAGGTCATGATTGAGAAGCTTGAATCGACCGACCTGGATGGAACGGCTATACTCAGAAAGGCCAAAGAACGGCTACACAGCAGCAGAAACCTGTGCGAAGATTTTGACCAGATTACCCTGCTGGAAGAACAAAAAGTAAGCGTAAAGGCCGAGATTGACATTGAGGCGGTAGAAGATCCAGAGGCCCTGCTGGCAGAGGTGTATTACCGCATTGGCCGCCACATATCACCCAATATACAGTTTTATACCCTGAGCGAAATGCTTGGTAAGGGCTACCGTATTGATGAGGTATTTGATGGCCCGCTGCTCAACTACGGGTTTATTGATACGGCCGAGCTACAGCGGTTTACAAAAAAAACCGTCATCCGCAGTTCTGACATTATTCAGGTCATTATGGATGTGCCTGGGGTAAAGGCCGTGAAAGACATTACCCTGGTATCTGGCAGTAAAGAAGAAAAGTGGTCGTTAGACCTTGATACCAGCAAAACCCCCAAGTTTGTACCTACCACTGACCCATCGGTTCTGCTCATAGGCCTGATGCGTGACAGCCTGGAGGTAGTGGTAAACAGTGATACCGTTTCTGAACAATACCTGGCCCTGCGCAACCAAGACCTGCGCCGCAGCATACCAGAGGCTGACAAAAACATTGTATTAAAAGCGGGCAGCAACCGAGAGGTGCAGCACTATGACTCCATCCAGAACCACTTTCCGCTAACCTACGGTATAGGCGAGTTGGGCCTGCCCGATTCAGCCAGCCCCCAGCGCAAGGCACAGGCCAGGCAATTGCAGGGCTACCTGGTATTTTTTGAACAGATACTGGCCAATTACTTTGCCCAGCTCAACTCGGCCGGCAAGCTGTTTTCAATCAGCAATAAAGAGCTACGCACCTACTTTGCACAAACCCTGCATGGGGTGCCCGGTATGAAAGACCTCATCAACAACAGCCCTGATGAGGCCAGCTACCGCGATTTGCTCAACAGCCTTTCAGAAACCTCTAAGCAGGCCAATGAGCGCAAAAACAGGTTTTTGAACCACCTCATGGCCCGCTTTTCAGAGCAGTTTTCAGACTACTCTCTGTTGCTTTACCAGAAAAAGTACGAGAACAACACCAGAATGAGCGATAAGCTGGTGCGCGATAAACGGGCATTTATTGAATCATACCCGGTTATGAGCGCCAACAGAGGCAGGGGCTATGATTTAACTAAATCTGTGTGGGACAGCAACAACGTATCAGGTATGGAGCGCCGCATAGGTCACCTGCTGGGCAAGCAACATGTGTACCGGCGCAGTCTTTCAGCGGCCTATCAACCCTATAAGCAGTGGTTTCAAGAGCAGCTACAACATTTTGAGTATGATCCTGCCAACCTTGACCAGCTGCTTGAAGTAAGCCTGTTTGAACAAAACTATAAAGTACAGGCAGGTACTGAGCGGCTACAAATAGGGTATGTGGCCAACCAGGGTGCCGGGCCTTACGTGGCCTTGGCTACCTCAAAAGATGCTTATGGTGTGCAGCAGGGCAAAGATGAAGCCCGTAAAATGATCTTTAACATACAAGAGCAGCACTACCGCCTTGAAGGGTTCCACCTGGTAGAACATATCTTGCTGCGCCCTGTAGATGGCGATACCATGCAGGGCAGCACCTTTTTAACCCAATTGGGCCGGCAAGACCCTTACTCATTGCAAATAAGCTTTGTATTTCCTGACTGGCCCATGCGGTACCGCAACCCCGGCTTCAGAAAATTTATACTCAGAACCCTGCGAGAAGAAACCCCCGCCCACATTACTTACCACGTACGTTGGCTTAACCTTGAACAAATGCAGGCCTTTGAGGCAGGCTACCGCAACTGGTTAAACCACATGAAAGCAAAAAGGCAATAGCTATGGCCAGCAAGAATCAAGCACAGCTCAGAGACGCTCGCGACCGGTTAATTGATTTTCTGAACTTTGGCGTTCATGAACCCGCATATCCTACCCCTGAAGGGCAGGATAACCGCCAGAACCCTTTAACTGATAAGCCAGATGTAACCAACCTTGGTGTGCCGCTGCCTTTGCGCGACCTGCCCGTGCGCCCGCTTAACCCCAAGGTAGCTTCGGGCACCCATGGCTGGGTACTGGTAGAGCTAAGCCAGCCTGGGGTAACTTACAAACTATACCGCCTTGATGATGCCGGTAACGAAACACCCGTGCCCGGCTCTACCCCAGTACCAGGCACCGGCGCGCAGATACGCCTGCTAACCAACCCCATGGATGGCGACACTGAGTATACGGTGTGGGCAGAAAAAACCATTGGCTCATTGGTGGTGAAAGAAAAACTGCTGCAATACGCCTTTATTGAAGAGGGTATTGATACGCGCCTTGAGGCAGCGTGGCGTAACCCTGTGCAGTTAGATTACAACAGCACGGCCACCCTGCAAATTTTAAAAAGCCAGGAGGAGGTCTCGTACGTGCTGTATAACCAGGCAGGCACTGAAGCCCTTTCGGGCGAAGTGCCAGGCACCGGCGAAACCATTGAGCTTACCACCCGGCAACTGCCAGAAGATGAAACGATAACCGTAAAATGTACCAAGGTTTTTTATGAAGACCGCGATACGGTTACCAATGAAAATGATGAAGCTCCGCAACCGGTGCGTACTGAAGTAGAGTGGCTTCAGGTGCAGGGCAGCCAGCCCGACCAATGGGTTAAACGAGAAATGCCTCTGGCCATTAGGCCTAACCCGGCACTGGCTGTTTCAATAGTAAACAAGCCCATTGCCTACAACGCCAAGGTAAACGTAGCCATTAAAGGCACGCAGGCCAGTACAGAATACTACCTGTACCGGTTTAGTTTTGATGAGGCATTCATCACCTTTACTGATACGGCTCCCACTGCAGCGCAGGGGCCGCACTTTAGCCGTAAAACAGAAAACCCTGAGCGGCCCATTGCCTATGTCAAGCCCAACCCAATAACCATTAATATGGATGCCCCCGCACCCTATACTTATGTGGGCATGAAAAAAGGCAATAATGGCAACATCAACATACCGGCTGCCAGCCTTACAGATGATAGCCTGTTTATAGTAGTAGCTAAAAAAGTAGAAAATAAACTGGCCGTACAACTGCCCGCAATGGGTGCTGTACTGGTACGCCCTAACCCTGACGTAGCTGTAACCCAACAGGCCGCAGCCATTGCGGCCAATACAACCGGTGTGCTTGAGTTACGCAGCACCCAGCTTGGGGTACAGTACCAGTTGTTGCAGGCCAGCGATGGGGCTAAAATAGGCCCTGTAGCTTACCACCACAAAAACAAAGGCATAGACCTGGCCCGCATTATGGTTGACTTTGTAATTGGTGAGTACCCTGGCGAACTTCTGTTGCTTGAAACGCAACCCATAAATGCCAATACTGCCTACACCATACAGGCTATAAAAGCCTACACAGGTGTTACGGCCCCTGTTACTGGCAGTTATACATTTACTATTGCCAATGCTTAAGCAATGCACACCACATGGGCAAAATGTATTTTGGGTAATGTTCACCTTTAGCTGTTAGCATAGGTTTGCAAAGGCATGTCATAAAAAAACAGGTCATTGAAGTTAAAATTGGCAAGCGAGAGGAGGCCTATGCCTTACAGACTGAGCTGAGCCAACTATTTAAAACTAGGTTGAAGCCCCTGCTAAACAGCTTTTTTGACCAGCTGGCCAGCAATGGCCAGGTAGTGCAGCTTGATAAGCTTGAGCTTGACCTGGGCACCCTAAGCTCAAAGCAGCTTGAGGCAGATGTTGAAAGCAAGTTAAAAGAAGCACTGGCTCAAGCCTTAAATCAATACAACAACCCTGAAGAGCACCCTGAACAGCCCAATGAAGAAAAGCAGGCAGGCAGCTTTAATGAGTTAATATTTTACTTTTTGCAGCATGGCCACTTGCCCTGGTGGGCACCCGGGGGGCTGGCCCGGCAACTGCCTGATGAATTTATGCATTACCTGGCGCAGCCACAACACAGCAAGCAGGTAGGCGCCCTGTTCAATACTGTTGTTGCGGCACCAGGCAACGTTGCCCTGCTTAAGCGGCTAATTTACAACTTCTCTGATAGCCTGCTGGCACAATTCATAAGCACAGCCAGGGGGCTGCCTGTGCAATACTTGCGCAATTTGGTGCACGACCTTAAGGCAGTTAATGCTGTACCAGCACAGGCCTACACCAACCGCTACCATACCTGGGTTGATTTAATTGGCTCATTAACTGATGCCCAACAGGCTGTACCCAGCCAGCAGCAATTGCTCAATAAAATGGTTGTACAGGCCGCAGCCCGCCGGCAAATTACTACTGGTGCTCTGGTAAGCCAGTTACAGGCCAATACCCAAACGCGCCTTAAGGCTGCTTATGGTGCTGTGCCTGCACAACAGGCAAATCAAGCCTTACCAGCCGCAACCGTGCCTTACCCTGAAATTACCCGGCTAAAACAGTGGCTTGGCCAATACCGGCAGGTAGAAGCACTCAGTGCTGAAGCAACCAAAAGCATGGTGGCCCTGCTGCAGCGGCTGGCAAAAACACAGGCCCTCAGCAACGGCCCCTGGCAAAGGCTGGTACAGCAGCTGCGTTCTGTCAACTACTACGCCCAGCAACTGGCACAGCCTGCCTTAAACATAGCCCTTACCCAATGGCAAAGCCAATGGGGCAGCTTATTGAGGCAACCTGAAGCCCAGATGCCTGAAATGCAGCAGCAAAGTAAAATGGCCAATTCAGCATTGGTAGGGGCGCTTACAGTACTGGCAGGTGGTGTGCTATTCAATACAAGTCAAATCACCACCTTGCAACAGGCCATACAGGCCCTGCTACAGACACAGCATACAGCCAGCTTACAAGGGTTTGAGGCAGCGCAGGCCAACTTTGAAAAAGCATTGCAGGCCGCTCAGGTAAAACAGTTTAAGCAATCAGTAACGATTAACCAGCAGTTAGCGGCCGATCTGACCAAAACCCTGACGGGCGCATTTGAAGCGCTTTACGGACAAGAAGCTGTGCAAGTTGCTAACCTGGGTGATTGGGTGTGGGGCATGCTAAAAGCAGTTACCCCCAAGGCCATGAACAAGGCCCTTGAGGGCTTGCTGCAGCTTACTCAGCAAATGGCCCGGCAAGTAAACATAGCACCGGCTGTTGGCAGCCAGCCGCCCAACACACAAACAACCCTCGGCCAGGTACCCGAGGTGGCAGATGGCTCACAAGTACCAACGCCACCACAAACACCAGCCAACAACCTGCCAGCAGCAGCCGGGCAGCTATTGGTACTGTTAGAAACACTAATTCAAACCATTAAAACTACACAGGCAGCCCCAACCCTTAGCAGTGAGGCTGCTACAGCACTGGCCACACATACCAAACAGGCTACTGAGCTACTGGCGGCGGCACAAACCGCAGTGCAGGTAGGCAATGCCAACCTAGGGCACCTGCTACACCAACTGCAGCGGCTGGTTATTGCCACTACGGCAACCTACCAGCAGTTAATAGAAAAGGCTGCCACTGATACTGATCAAGAGCCGCTTGAGCAAGGCCTGGCCAAACTGCAGGGGGCGCCTATAGATGCCACAGCAGTGCAAGATGCGTGGGACACCCTACGGCAGGAAATTACCACTGAGCTTGAACAGGTACAGGCTGCCCCCCCTAAAGCCGATGCACCAGTAGCCGAGAGCGACTTCTCGCAGTCTGACAGTCTGTATGTTGATATGGCCGGGCTGGTTATACTTTGGCCCTACCTTAAAAACTTTTTTGTGGCTATGGAGCTCATGAATACTGATGCTGAATTTGTAAGCGAATCTGCCCGCCATTATGCTGTGCTGTTGCTTTTAGAGGTAGCCCTGCCCGGCATAGGCATGCAGGAGGCCAGTGCTGTTATTGCCAAGGTGCTTTGTGGTTTGCACCCTGAGGCAGTGCTGCAACCACCGCACCCTATTGAAAAAGACCACCAGGATTCCTGCCAGGTTTTTCTTGAGGCATTAATTGAGCAGGCCCCAATACTAAAAACCATGACTGCCGATGGCCTGCGTGGCACATTTCTGCTGCGCGAAGGTACCCTGGGCAGGCGCGATGGCGAGTGGCTGCTGCGGGTAGAACGCCAAACACATGATGTAATACTGGATAAATTCCCATGGACATTTAATATTGTAAAGTTGTCATGGATGCCGTCATTGATGTACGTAGAATGGTAAACGAAAATGTAACACAAAACATAGCCGACTTACAAATTGAGTTTGCATGGCTAGGTGAAGTGCTGAATGCTCGCTTCAGGATGTACTTTGGCAATGAGCCCGAGGCGCAAAGTATAGAAACCATACCCCCACCCAACTTTACTGCCAGCAGGTCGGGTTATGCCCAGGTAATCAACCAGCTTAACCTGGGCTACCACGAGCGGCTGGCTCTGGTACTGGCCCTGGCTCCCCATTTTACCCCGCGTTTGCTGGATATTTTTTATACAAAAAACGCCAACCTTGACAAAGTGTATACTGAATTTGGCGGGCTAAAAGGGGTAAACCATGGCGGCTTTTTACCTACTGCCGAAACACTGGCCTTTGTGCTTTCTGGCGAGAACCTGTTTGATAAAGTGAAGATCTTTTCTATGTTTCATGACAGCCAGCTACTTAGCAAAGAAAGCATTCTTTCTGTGGGTGCCTCGCCAGATGGAGAGCCCTACCTGAGCGGTGTGCTTAAGGTGGCTGACGAGTTTTTGGAGTTTCTAACCATTGGCCATACCCGCCGGCCCGACTTTAATGCTACGTTCCCGGCAAAGTACATCACCACCAAAATGGAGTGGAACGACCTGGTACTGGGTAGCAGCACCAAAGCCCAGATTGAAGAAATAGAAACCTGGATTGAGTATGGTGAGGAGCTGATGAACACCTGGGAAATGGGCAAAAAGCTGAGGCCGGGTTACCGTACCTTATTTTATGGCCCGCCTGGTACTGGTAAAACATTAACGGCCTGCTTGCTGGGCAAGGCCACCAACCGCGATGTATACCGCATTGACCTGTCAATGATCATTTCAAAATACATTGGTGAAACAGAAAAGAACCTGGCAAAGGTGTTTGATAAGGCCGAAAATAAGCGGTGGATACTGTTTTTTGATGAGGCAGATGCGCTTTTTGGTAAACGTACCGATGTATCGAGTTCAAAAGACAGGTTTGCCAACCAGGAGGTTTCATATTTGCTACAACGCATTGAGGTATTTGATGGCATTGTGATATTGGCCTCTAACCTCAAAAGCAATATTGATGAGGCCTTTACCCGACGCTTTGAGTCAATGGTCTACTTTCCGTTGCCCAAGCCATTAGAACGGTTGCGGCTATGGAAGGCCGCCTTTTCAGTAAAGAGCCAGCTGCAAGAGGGGGTTGACCTGCAAGGTATTGCGCAAAAATATGAAATGTCTGGCGGCTCTATTATGAATGTGGTCAGGTATGCGTCATTACAGGCCTTAAAACGAAAAAGTAATATCATTACCCAGGATGACCTGATTATTGGTATTGGTCGTGAGTTTGCCAAAGAGGGTAAAACCGTTTAACCCACCTTTATTGATGCACATTTCCATTAGGCCATGCTTTTCTCATAATTCTATTCAGCTCTCTTAAATATTCCATTCTAAAAATTTGCGAGTTTGGTGTACGCAAACAATCGCGCCCTAATTTACAGCCCTGAAACAGCTCAGGGGCGTACATGATAAGTGGATGCACCTCAACAAGCGTATTTCTCATTTCTTGTAGTTGTATAAAATCTTCAGGAGTAACAGCAGTTCTAGCCATTAATTCAACGTTCATATCTGCCACTTTTAAAAACTTTGTTACCAGTTGTTTGTGTTCTTCAAAGAGTGAATCGCCTTTTTTTTGCATAGCAGGTTGTTTCAGATGATTATTGGCATATGCCACTTTTATAGAAGGTTTCTCCGTATTCCGTTTTTTATTTTAATAAAACTTATCATATTTGTGTAACCCAGTTCGCAAATATTTCCATTATTTCTCTACATTCCAAGCATATGAACAATTATTTTGCCGGAAATCTTAAGTTTTTAAGGAAAAGCAGAAAGCTTAACCAAACCCAGTTGGCAGAAATCATAGGGAAAAAGAAAAGTATTATAGGTACTTACGAAGCAGGTAAATCATTCCCTAATGTGCCTGTACTGCAACTATTAGGCAAATATTTTGACTTGCCAGTAGATGACCTGATCAAAAAAGACCTCACTAAAGCAGCTACACCAACAGTGAAAATTGGAGGTGCCAATTATTTGGAGCTGATGGAAGAAAAGTCCACTGCTTCTGTCGTTGAAGACAGGCTCGACAGCCAATACGTAGCTGAGTACCTAAAAGAAAAAGAGGTTGACCTGGCCATTCAAGATCGTGAAGACCTGATTGCCTTAGGCAACAAATACAGGCAAATTATTGATAAGCTAATCGTTGAAAACATGGAGCAGAAGAAGAAAATCTTCAAGCTGTATGAAGACCGCGATTTTCTGGCACGTACCCTAAGAAGCAAGTTTGGCTTTGACGAAGCGTAACGCCTGCTGTCACCAGTCGGCTGCCAGCATAGCATACGGGTCGTCATATTTAAACGTGTACTTGTAATCATTTACAAGTTTACCAGAGTCTATTATTTTAAATGGGCTGGGCTTTGAGCTAAACTGTGGTGGCTCTAGCCCCAGGTTTAAAGTGGCTTTGCTATAAAATGTTGCTTTATCGGGGTGTTGCCCTGCGCAGGCGTTCAGCGTTTGGCCCCATATATTTTTCGCTAGTATCAATTGAATCACCTCCAGGCAATCGTCGCGGTGAATCAGGTTCACCGGTATTTGGCCGCCAGGTACACCTTTCTTGCCAGCCATAAACCTGCCGGGGTGTCTGTTGCCGCCAACTAAACCCCCAAAGCGAATAACTGTTGCCTCTATTTGGGGGTGCAGCCTAAACACATCTTCAGCCTCAAGCATAACCAGGCCCGAATGTGGTGACCTGATGTACGCAGCATCAGCTTCAGTTACTGTACGCCCCACATTAGGGTATACAGAAGTTGTGCTGATAAAAACTATCCGTTGTTGCCCGCGCTGCGCTGCCAGCGTGGCAAACTCGCTTAAATATTGGATGTAATTATTGCCGGTGGTGGTTTTACTGCCACTGGGTGGTACCGTAATAATAATGGCATGTGCCTCAAAAAAATCAGTCAATACAGGGGCGGCACTGGCCAACGCGTTAAGTCGTACCTCATAAGGTAAAATGCCGGCATCAGCCAGCAAGGCCAGTTTGGCTGGGTTGGTAGTAGTGCCGTGTACCTGATGCCCGTGGGCAACTAATTGCTTGGCCAGGGGCAGGCCTAGCCAGCCGCAGCCTAATATACTGTAAGTACTCATGCTGTATAAGTAAATAAAAACAAAGGTAGTTTGGTTCAGCTTTCAGGCTGCCTTTGCTTGGCTATGCTGCCTTTCAGCTTTTGTGTGAGGCTGGCTGTGTTGGGCTCAGCAGTGTTGACGGGCAGGTGCAAAATAAAAGTAGTACCCTGGTTGGGCTCACTTTCCACCCTGATCTTACCTTGCAAATTATCAACAAGCTTCTTCACAATATACAGCCCCAGGCCTGATGAGCTTTCGCCACCTGTGGGGCGGGCAGAAAGCACCTGAAACTTCCTGAACAGTTTTTCCTGGTCTGTTTTGAGTATGCCAGGCCCTTCATCTTTAACAGAAAATTGAAAGTAAGGGCCCTTAGCTTCTTGAAAACCAACTGTGATTTTTCTGTGGTGAGGTGAAAACTTAATGGCGTTTGAAAGCAGGTTGTCAATAATACGTTCTATCGCACTCCTATTGCTGAATACCTTAAAATTACGTGCCTCGCAATTCAATTCAATATCCAGACTCTTCTTTTCGGCCATCTGCAAAAAGTTATTCACGCACGTTTCTAGCAGCTCATCAAAATAAAGGGGCTCTATGTTATTGCTTTTTGATGATTCTTCAAGCTTATTCACAAAAAGCAGGTTTTTAATAAGCTGTTTGCCATTATCAAGTACCTGCATACTTTTGGCCAGGTGGTCGCGCTGCTCGTCGCTAAGGCTGCCTACCAGTGGTATGAGCTGTAGCAGCCCTTTCACTTGGTCTAAGGGTGA
>CAZXTW010000073.1:0-14020 GCA_964643525.1 uncultured Roseivirgaceae bacterium | reverse complement strand
TACCCCTACCAGCACAGCCAGGGCCAGGTTGTGCAAAAACACAGTAACCAGCGTAACCAGCACCATAACCAGTATATCAGACTTAGGCATTTTATTTACCGTGCGCACGCTGGCCCACTCAAATGTGCCAATGGCCACCATAAACATGAGGCCGGTAAGAGCCGCCATGGGCACCTGCTCAATTAATGACGAGCCAAACATGACAAACACCAGCAGCATGACTGAAGCTACAATGCCCGAAAGGCGGGCACGGGCCCCGTTAGAGATGTTAATGAGGCTTTGCCCCAGCATGGCGCAGCCGCCCATGCCTGAAAAGAAGCCCGAAATAATATTGGCAATGCCCTGCGCTACAGCCTCTTTATTGCCCCGGCCACGGGTTTCGGTAATTTCATCAATAATATTGAGGGTAAGCAGGCTTTCTATCAGGCCTACCCCAGCCACAATGGCCGAGTAGGGCATTATAATCATCAGTGTTTCAAAGCTGATAGGAAAATCAGGGATGTGAAAAGGCGGAAAGCCACCCTTAATAGAGGCCATATCGCCCACCGTTTTGGTATCAACCCCCAGCAGCGTTACCAGCCCAAACACCACCAGTATGGCCACCAGCGAGGCGGGCAGCACCTTACTTATTTTGGGCAGCCCCCAAATAATAAGCATGGTAAGCAATACAAAAGCCAATAATATGTACAGGGGGGTGCCGGTAAGCCAGCTGCCATCGGCCGTTTTAAACTGCCCCAGCTGGGCCATGAAAATAATAATGGCCAGGCCGTTTACAAAGCCAAACACCACCGGGTGGGGTACCAGCCGCATGAGCTTGCCCAGGCGCAGCATGCCTGCCAAAAACTGCAACAGGCCGGCCAGCACCACGGCCGCAAATACATACTCAACGCCATGGTCTTTGGCCAATGAAACAATCACCACGGCCACCGCCCCGGTAGCCCCCGAGATCATGCCCGGGCGGCCGCCCAGCACTGAGGTAACCAGGCCCATCACTATGGCAGCATACAGCCCCGTTAATGGCGAGAGGCCCGCCATAAAGGCAAAGGCCACTGCCTCGGGCACCAGGGCCAGGGCTACCGTAAGGCCGCTAAGCACTTCGTTTTTGTAATTTACCTTTTGCTGAAAGTCAAATAGCTTAAAGTACTGTTTCATATCCTTTATTAAAATTCAGGCATAAGCCCGCCACTGCCTGGTAAAGCAATGGGCAATTCATTAAATACTGTGCTGGGGTAATGCTATTACTGGTGTGGCAACCAGGCATATGCCTGGTGGCTAAAATTTGCCGGCGCGAAATTAGGCTTTTACCCTTTAACGGCCAAACCAAAACAACCCGGTGCCCATAACAGTTGTGCGCTTAATAGCAGGTTTTGCAGGCATATGTACTGTATTGCCCCAATACTGAGCCAATTAGCAAGCCAGAAACCATTCAATTCATTATTTTTGAAGTTGAACCGTTTTGAGGTTAGTATTCTTTAAGCCAGCTATAAGTACTGGCCCACAGGGCTGTAATTATTAATAAAGCGAGCTAAACAGTGAATAAAAATACATATGGCCTGCCCGGCAAAGCCTTTGGGCTGGTTGCATTTTTTATGGTATTGGTTTGCAGCTGCCTGCCTGCCTGGCATGCCGCAGCGCGCCAGAACAATTCAAGCCGGTGGCAGTTTTACCGGCCCCAGGGCACTGAAGCACTGGCACACAGAACGGTAAGCGCCATACTGAAAGACCGCAACCAATTTATCTGGTTTGGCACGGCCGATGGGCTGGCCCGCTATGACGGCCACCAGCTGGTGTGGTTCAAAAACCAGCAGGATAACCCCAATTCATTAAGTAATAATATTATTACCTGCCTGGCGCAAGACAGCCACGGCAACTTACTCATTGGCACCCAGGCCGGCGGGTTAAACCTGTACAGCCCAGAAACCGGCCAGTTTACAGTATACAAATACCACCCATCAAAGCCCCAGGGCATAGGCAGCAATGCGGTATGGGCCGTTTTAGAAGATAAAGACGGTTACATATGGTGCGGTACCACCGGGGGCGGCCTGAACTGCATTAACCCGGCCACCGGCACAGTAGTAGCCCATTACACGCACCAAATAAACGACAGCACCAGCCTGAGCGGTAATAATGTAATATCGTTGTTTGAAGATGCCCAGGGCAATATATGGGTAGGCACCGAGCTAAGCGGCATAAATATGCTGCCCTTTGCCTATAAGCTAAAGGCCCAGGCACCCTTTACCCGGTATTCATTTGCCGCTGTGGTAGGCAATGACGATTTGCACACGCGGCAGGTAATGGGCAACCGGCAGGGGCAAATGCTCATTGGCACCTACCGTAACGGGCTGCTGGGCCTCTCAACCCGGGCAGCAAAACCCTGGCAGCTTATTGCAGATAGCCTGCTGGTAAACAGCATTGCCCTGCTGCCACCAAAAAAGCTGCTTATTGGCAGCCAAAGCGGCTTGTTAGAAGCCACCTGGCCTGCACAGAATACGCAGCAACCCCTGCAATACAATACCCTGTACAGGCAGCAAACGGCTTTTGTGTATGTTGAAGACAGCGCCAACGTATGGCTGGGCCTGCAAACGGGCGGCATAGTAAAAGCCAGGCTAAAACAACCGTTCATGGCCTATAAGCAGGGCAAAGGCCCCTACCACCTCATGGCCCCCAAGGTGGTGGGCATGGCACAGGCCCGCAACGGCCAGGTATGGATAAGCAACTACCCTACCGGTGGGTATTCTGTACTAGACCTGCAAAGCGGCAAAATGCGGCACCTCAAAACTGATGGCTTGCCCAATTACTTTAGCACCACAGCCACCCCACGCCGCCAGTTGAATTTTACGGCCAATTCAATTTATGAAGACCACCAGGGCCACCTATGGCTGGGCAGCTGGGGGCATGGGCTGATAAACCTGAAGGCCGAAAGCCACGAGTATGCCCTGTTTCAGCACCAGCCCAATAACCCCAACTCATTACACAATGATTTTGTGCGGATGGTTATTGAAGACGCCCAGCACAACCTGTGGATAGGTACGGAACAGGGGCTGAGCTATTATGACAGGCAGGCCAATACGTTTACGCCCCATTTACAGCATATTGACCCACAGGGCCAGCTAATGGACAACCGCGTGCAGCCCAGCACCCTGCGGCAAGATGCCCAGGGCAATTTGTGGTTTGGCACCTGGGGCAGCGGCTATGTACGGTACAACCCCGTAACCAAACAAACCAGGGTATGGAAGCACAACCCTGACGATTGTGAAAGCTTAAGCGGCAATTTTATACCTACCGTGCTTATTGACCATGCAGGCACCCTATGGCTGGGCACTTATGGCAATGGCCTGAACAGATGCATTGCCGTTGACAGTGCCAACAACCCCCTGCGCTTTAAACGCTATAACCTGAGCAATGGGCTGCCCAATGAAACCATTAAGTGCATTATTGAAGACCGCCAGCACCGGTTGTGGATAAGCACCAACGATGGCATTGTGTGCTTTGAGCCCAAAACAGAGGTATTTACCCATTATGATGCTACCCAAAACCTACAGTCTAGCGAGTTCTGGCAAGGGGTGGGCCTGCTGCTGCGTGATGGCTCTATTATGTTTGGTGGCGACAATGGCGCCAACAGGTTTTGGCCTGACAGCATCAGGCTAAACCAAAAACAACCTGCGGTGCGCATTACAGGCATTAAAAAGTACAACCGGCCGGTGCCTTTTAATTTAGGCACCAGCCAGCTTACATTGGGGTACCGCGAAAGCCCCCTGACTATTGAGTTTGCCGCACTTGACTTTACTGACTCAAAGAAAAACCAGTACAGGTACAAGCTTGAAGGCCTTGACGAGCAGTGGATTGACAACGGCAATCGCAATTTTGCTACCTATACCAACCTTGACGGTGGCCAGTATACCTTCAGGGTATTGGCCGCCAATAACGATGGTGTATGGAATGAAACAGGGGCCACCCTGGCCATTACAGTAATACCGCCTTTTTGGCAAACGTGGTGGTTTAACCTGCTGGGTGCCCTACTGATTGTGGTAGGCATTATAGGTGTAATTAAGCTGCGTACTGACAGCTTTCAAAAACGCAACCGGCAGCTACGGAAAGAGGTGGCTGAGCGTGAGCGTGTGCAGCGCGAAAAAGAAACACTGATACACGAGCTGCAAATTAAAAACACTGAGCTTGAACAGTTTAACTATACCGTATCGCACGATTTAAAAAGCCCGCTGGTAACCATCAGAGGGTTTATTGGGGCCATTAAAAAAGATATGCAACAGGGCCGCCTTGACAGGGCCGGTAAAGATATGGATATGATTGACCAGGCAGCCGGCAAAATGACGGTTATATTGGATGAACTGCTTGAGCTGTCACGCATAGGCCGGGTTATTAACGAGCCTGAGTGGGTGGGCGCCAGCATGCTGGCTACTGAAGCGGCCGGCCTGGCCGAAGGCCCCCTGCGTACCGCACAGGTGCAAGTGCATATACCAGAGGCCCTGCCCACCCTGTGGGGCGATAAGCAACGGTTGGTAGAGGTGTTTTTAAACCTCATTGAAAATGCCATTAAATTCATGGGCAGCCAGCAGCAGCCCCGCATTGAGGTGGGTGCTACGGCCCTAAGCAATGAGGTGCTGTGCTTTGTAAAAGACAATGGCACCGGCATTTTGCCTGAATACCACGAAAAGGTATTTGGCCTTTTTGAGCGCTTAGACCAATCGCTGCCGGGCACCGGCATAGGCCTGGCCCTGGTTAAAAGAGTAGTTGAAGTACACGGGGGGCGCATCTGGGTTGAATCTGCCGGTAAGCCCGGCCAGGGTGCTACCTTTTTCTTTTCATTGCCCCTTCAGCCAGAAACCAACCCGCCCCAGGCAGCAGAACAGCCTGCCCAGCCTAACCAGGTTACTACCAGCCACTAAAGGCATTGAATCGTAAAAACCGATAGCTTTAATCTAAAAAATCTGTTTCTCAGATACCCGTTGCCCTTATACCTTTGTCAAAAAACAAAGCACAAGGCAATGAAAAACATCCTTTTAATCAATGGCCACGAGTATTATGAGTTTGCCAAAGGGCAATACAACCAAACCCTGTTTGAGGTGCACGAGCAAGTGCTTGGCCGGCACTTTACCTTAAGCAAAACCATTATTGAAAATGGGTATGACGTGGCCCGGGAGCAGGAAAAGTTTAAGCAGGCCGACCTGATTATTTTTCAATTCCCTATTTACTGGTTTGGGCCCCCTGCCCTGCTGAAAAAGTATTTTGATACCGTGTATGGCTACGGCGTATTTTTTGGCATGGGCAGTGAAGCCAACAGCAGCGGGCAGCCACAAAAATATGGCTTTGGCAATGGCCTTATGAATGGTAAAAAATATATGCTATCAATCACCACCAATGCCCCTGCAAATGCCTTTAACGACCCTGACGGCTTTTTTGAAGGCAAAGACCTTGAGGCCTTTTTGTTTAACATACACAAAACGCAACAGTTTTGTGGCATGGAGCCCCTTAAAAGCTTTGCCGCCAACAATGTAATTAAAAACCCCCAGCCCCAGCAACACCAGCAGGCATTAACCGCGCACCTGAACAACACAGTGCTTGAGCCTTATGCGGTGCTGGGCACCAACTGCTAATACCTTTTATCATTTCATATTCAGTAATGGGCCATTAAAGCGTTAGTGTACTTGCACTAACGCTTTTGGCCGTTCACAACAGGCAAACTACCATGACAACCGCAATTACAAAAAACCAGTTTTATGTGGTGGCGCACGAGCCGGGCTTTCATGCCCCTGCCCTGCCCACCTGGGCCGATACGCTAAGTGCCACCGAGCTGTTTGACCCCGCTTTTGATACCACCCAGGTAAGCCGGGTAAACCTGCCCCAGGTGCCGGGGGGCTTTCAGCTGTTAAACGTGCTCACCAGCCAGGAGGCCGACCGGTTGGTGGCACTGTCAGAAATGCTGGGCTACCATGAAGACTCGCCCGTGTCATTACCGCACCAGATCAGGCATAACGAAAACTTTAACTGGGTAGTAAGCCAGGCCATTGATACCACCCTGTGGCAGCGCAGCGGCCACCTGGTTACTGAGCAGTGGCAGGGCCAAACCGCCCAGGGCATTAATGCCCGGTTTAGGTTTTACAAGTATAAAAAAGGCGATTTCTTTAGCCCACATACTGACGGGGCCTGGCCAGGAAGCCGCGTGGTAAACAAGCAGCTGGTGGCCAGTGCCTACCCCAACCTGTATAGCCAGTACACCTACCTGATATTTTTAAGTGATGATTACCAGGGGGGCCGCACCCAGTTTATGGTAAACCAGGCCGACCCCGGCAAGCCAGCTAAAAACCCTAAAAATGCCAAGGTAGTGCCGGTACGTACACCCAAAGGCGCGGTATTGTGCTTTCCGCACGGTACCCACCCACTGCACTGCCTGCACGCCAGTGAAGAAATTACCCAGGGCACCAAATACGTAATAAGAACAGACATTCTTTTTGGCCAGGATTAAATAACCATGATTGAAGCAGATAAAATAACCTCTACCGACCCCAGCAACGGCCAGGTAGTAGGCCAGGTGGCCATTACCCCAGTGGCGGCCATTGGGCCCATAGTGCAAAAAGCCCACGAAGCACAAAAACTGTGGCGGCAAAAATCAGCCAAAGAGCGCATTGCCTACATCAAAGCAGCCACCGAAAAGGCAGCCACACAGGCCGAAGCACTGACCGAGCTGCTGTGCCGAGAAATGGGCAAAGACTACCGCCGCGCCTCTGGCGAGGTAAGCGGGGCCACAAGCGGGGCCGCCTACATAGCCCAGGAGGTAATGGAAGCCCTGAAGCCCGAAAAGCAATACGGCACCACCATTGAGTATGCCCCCCTGGGCGTGGTGGCCGTTATATCACCTTGGAACTACCCCCTTATGATGGCCGTGAACCTGCTGGTGCCTGCCCTGGTGGCAGGCAATACCGTAGTGTTTAAGCCCAGTGAAGAAACACCCCTGGTGGCCCAGGCTTATGTTGATGTACTGAATGAGTTTCTGCCCGAAAATGTGCTGCAAATTATTCATGGTGATGCCACGCAGGGTAAAGCCCTGGTAGAAGCCAACGTAAATATGGTGGCCTTTACCGGCTCACGCGCGGCGGGCAAAGACATTATGCGGCGGGCTGCCAACGGCGTTAAGCGCCTGGTGTTGGAGCTGGGCGGCAACGACGCCATGATTGTACTGAACGATGCCGACCTGCCCAGCGCAGCCCGCTTTGCCGTGGCCAGCAGCTTTGAAAATGCTGGCCAGATGTGCACTTCAACCGAGCGCATATATGTTGATGAAACCGTGGCCCAGCAGTTTCAAGAGCAGGTAGTGGCCATTGCCGCCACCTACAACACGGGCCCATGGAACCAGCCCAACGTAAACATTGGCCCCATTATTAATGACAGGCAGCGCAGCAAAATTATTGCCCATATTGACGATGCCCGGGCCAAAGGCGCCCAGGTGTTGCTGGGGGGTGGCCAGCACCCTGACCATTACATTACCCCCACCGTGCTGGCAGGCGTAAGCCATGATACCCTTATGGAGCAGGAAGAAACCTTTGGCCCTGTAGTGAGCATAAGCACATTTAAAACCGTGCCTGAAGCCATTAGCCGGGCCAACAACTCGCCCTATGGCCTGGGCGGGGTAGTGTTTGGTAAAAAAGATGCCCGCCAGGTAGCCAGCCAGCTAGAAGCAGGCATGGTGGGCATAAACAAAGGCCCCGGCAGTGGCGGTGGCCCCTGGGTAGGGGCCAAACAAAGTGGCTTTGGCTACCATGGCACAGCCAGCGGCCACAGGCAGTTTGCCCAGGTAAAAGTAATTGCCTAATCAACCTACACCGGGCAGGCATGCCTGCCCGGTGTAGGCACTTACGGCCTAAAGCCTTATAAAACAGTCAAGGTTTTTCTTCATGTTTTCTTTGTGCCAGCAAATCACAATATTGCTTACAAACTCAGCATTTTGAATAGGCACATAGGCCAGGTTATCTGGCTCGTGTGCTGGCTTGCTCATTAAAGCACAGCCCACATTGGCCGCTACAAGGCCTTTCACCACCTCGTCGTTTTCAGTGCTAAACACCGGGTTAATGGCTATACCGGCCTGCTTTAAGTGGGTAAATACGTCATTATACAACGAGCAGGCCGCGCGCGTAATAAACGGCAGGCCGTGCAACTGCTGCAACACCACGCTGGGCTTAGTAGCCAGGGCATGCCCCTTGGCCACGGTAAGCATTAGCCGCTCTTCATACAAAAAGCTGCTTACAAAAACCTCATCTACCACATCGTGCTCTTTGGCAATTACACAATCAAGCTCACCGCTTTTTAATTGCCGCTTCAGCGCGTCGGCAGTGCCTTCTACAATTTTAATGTTATAGCCAGGGTACTCGTCTTTATAGCGGTTAAACTTAGGCAGTACGGCCTCCATCAACACATTCTTCAGCAAGCCCACACTTAGCTCTTTGCTTTCGTGGTGGTTAAAAGTAAGCTCAATCTTATTCCAGCAGGTCATCAACTCCTTGGCCATGCCCATCAGCTTTTCACCTTCGGGCGTAAGCCGCACATTGCGCTTATCGCGGTAAAAAAGCTGGCAGTCCAGCTGCTCTTCCAGCTTTTTAATGCCTGCCGAGAAGGTGCTCTGCACCACATTCATCTTTACGGCCGCCTTACTAAAGTTATTGGTCTCGGCCAGGGTCAGGTAGTACTTAATAAACTGTAGGTTCATAATCGCATTTACCGATTGCTGCAATCGAATTAATCTATTTCTCTATCCCAAAGTTTATCAATTATTTTGTATCGACAAAACCAATTGTAACAACACAACTAATCGGAAACCCACCATATGGACTTTCAGCAGAAATTACAATCATTAGTACAGCGCATTGAAGGCAAAATGCCTCAGGAATACCTGCAAATAATGCATGGAGCCACACAAGATTTGATCAATTCTGGCATACAAGACCGTGTGCTGAAGGTAAACGACACCCTGCCCGCCTTTACCTTAGCCAACCAGGCCGGCGCCCAGGTAGCTTCAGCCCAGCTGTTGCAACAGGGCCCAATTGTACTGACTTTTTACAGAGGTTTCTGGTGCCCGTATTGCAATACCGACCTGGCCAACCTGAACAAGTATGTGGCACAAATCAGAGAGCTGGGCGCTGAGCTGGTAGCCATCTCGCCAGAGCTGCCCCAATACTCGCAAAAGGTAATTGACACCCAGCGCCTGGGCTACGACATACTGCACGACCCCAGCAACCAGGTAGCCGAAACCATTGGCCTCAAGTGGTTTATGGTAGACCCACTGAAGTCATTATACCGCGACCAGTTTAGCATTAGCCTCAATGAGTACCACGGCGATGAGGAGTGGTCACTGCCCATGCCAGCCCGGGTGCTGGTTGACAAAGCAGGCACCATTCGGTACATTGAAAGTGAGCCCGATTACCGCAAACGCCCCGACCCAGATGCACTGATAGAGGTACTTAAAACACTCTAGCAGCCGCCCAACTATTTGGGTACGCTGTTAACATGCAACTGCTGTGGGGCTGTATTACAGCCCCACTTCAAAACTGGCTTCGGTTTTGGTCTGTACCTCTTCAAGGGTGGTGCCGCCCAGCAGTTCGGTCAGGGTCAACTGCCCGTTAACAAACTCAAACACGGCCAGCTCAGTAATGACCATATCTACAGCACCCTTGGCAGTAACCGGCAATGTGCAGCTACCTACCAGCTTGGCCGTACCGTCTCTGTTGGTATGCGTCATGGTAATAATCAACTTGCGGGCGCCAGAGGCCAGGTCCATGGCCCCACCCACGCCCAGCAGGGGTTTGCCTGGCACCGCCCAGTTGGCCAGGTTGGCCTGGGCATCTACCTGCAGGCCACCCATCACGGCCACATCAACATGGCGGCCGCGAATCATCCCAAACGAGGTAGTGGTATCAAAATAACTGGCCCCAGGCAGGGGCGTTACTGGTATTTTGCCTGCATTTACAGGGTTTACCAAAGCTCCTGAGCCATCTGCAGGCTCAGGCCCTACCCCCAGCATGCCGTTTTCAGTATGCAGAATAATATGGTCTTCAGGCTTAATCAAATCGGCAACCAGCGTAGGCACACCAATACCCAGGTTTACCACATGGCCTGCCTGCAACTCTTGCAGGGCGCGGCGCGCCATCCGCAGCCGCTTATCGTCTACCTTTTTCAGGCTGCCCTTTACTGAGGCTGAAGAGCCAAGGTCAGCCTCATGCAACCTGGCCTGCACCAAAAAATCAACAAAGCACCCTTGCGTCTGCACATGGTTGGGGTCAATCTCACCTACCGGCACCACCTCTTCTACCTCAGCAATTACCACATCGGCAGCGGTGGCCATGGCCGTGTTAAAATTCTGCTCTGTCATGCGGTAAGTCAAATTACCGGCTGTGTCGGCCTTCCATGCCCTGATCAGGGCCACATTGCCCCTGATACCGGGTATAAACACCTGCTCAACCCCGTTAATGGTGCGGCATTCCCTGTCTTCGGCCATCAGCGTACCCGCCCCCGTAGGCGTATAAAAGCCGCCAATGCCCATGCCGCCGGCCCTGATGGCCTCGCCCAGGGTGCCCTGCGGCAGCAGCTCATACGCCACGGCCCCACTTTGTGCAGCCTTAACCGCATCAGGGTTGCTCGTAAAGTAAGAGCCTACCATCTTCTTAATCTGGCCGTTCAGTAACAGCCGCCCGCCGCCAAGGCCCGGCTCGCCCACATTATTGCCTATATACGTAAGCTCTTTGGTATTGGTATTGGCCAGCGCATTTAATAAATGTACTGGGTTGCCCGTCATCCCAAAGCCGCCGCACAAAAGCACATCACCATCATTTACCTTAGCGGCTGCAGCTTCAACACTAATAATCGGTACAGTTTTCATACATCTAGTCTTTAAAATCTATTACCAAACCCTCTATGCCCCTACTTACCCAAAATAGTTTTGAAGGCTGCCTCTAACTGCTCTGCCGCCTGGGGGGTGGCTTGTTTGGCCCTGAAAGCAATATGAAAATCAGGGCGCACCAGCAGGCAGCCAGACTCTTCTACTTCCCGGGCCTCGGCCCACTCGCCATACAAATCAGTATAATCGCGGGCCGGGCCAATCTGTACTGCCCGCACCTCAATACCCAACTTACTGCCCACACTGCGGGCAGCCTCAAGCCAGACCTCGCCACCAATACCCGTCAGCACCGTAAACAGGCCCTTGCCGGTTATATCAAGCGTGCTAATGGGGTGGTCGTCCTTGCCCAGCCACACATGGGGCAGGTGTGCCCCCGGCCATGTAGTAGCCTGGTAATACAGCTCATGGTCACGCGTATAAGCAGGTTGGGGCGTGCCATCGGCCACCACAGCACCCGACTGGTAGCGCTGGTTCATTTCAACACCATGGCAGTTAAACTCATATGACTTGAACAAAATAGACTGGCGCAGGGCCTCGCGCTGCTTTTCGGCCGATGGCGTGTTTTCCTTTCTTTTGGCCATATTGGCCTTCATCTGCTCGGGGTCTTGCGTATCAGTAAGGCCCAGCGCACTAACAATGGGGCCAAACTCAGTAATACTCTTATTGGCGCGGTCAACAATCTGTTTGGCCACTGGGGCCCGCTCAGCCTGGTATGAGTCCAGCAGCTGCGGGCTGGCCTGCCCTTTTAACACCATGGCCAGCTTCCAGGCCAGGTTAAACGCATCTTGAATAGAGGTGTTAGAGCCCAGCCCGTTTGACGGTGGGTGGCGGTGGATGGCATCACCCATGCAAAACACACGGCCCTTTTGTATAGTGGTGGCATAACAGTGGTTTACCGTCCAGGTAGAGGTAGAAAGAATCTCTACAGGTATCGTCTCATCACCCACCAGCTTATGGGCAATACTCTTGGCAAAGGCGTCATCAACCTTTGGTGGCCCTTCATTAATATCATAGCCCCACACAATCAGCCATTCGTTCCAGGGGCGCACCATCCGCACCAGCCCCATACCAATACCCCCCACGTCAGAGCCTGGCTGCACCACCCAGTACAACACACTGGGCCGGTGGGCCACATACTTGGTCAAGTCCATCTTACACACAATATTCATACTGCCCCCCACACCCATTTGCCCGCCATAAGGCAGGTCAATATCTTTGGCCACCTGGCTGTTGCCGCCATCGGCACCAATCAAATACTTAGCCCGTACCGTAAACTCCTCACCACTAAGCCGGTCTTTAATCAGGGCGGTTACACCTTCAGCATCTTGCTCCAGGCTTAAATACTCCTTATCAAACTGGTAGCGCGAGCCCCTGCGGGCACCGGCACCTACAATAATTGGCTCTGCCAGGGTTTGGGGTATATCGCACATCTCAGTAGGGCTGGCCAGCTTATAATCAGCCCACCGCCGGGGGTGCGTACCCCACGAGTGCAGCCTGCCCAGCTCCTCGCCGGCAATGCTGGTGCAAAACACATTATTGCCCATCCACTCTTGCGGCACAGCCTTATCATACACCTCCTCTTCAATACCCAAATCCCTGAAAACCTCCATGGTGCGCTGGTTCGTAATATGCGCCCTGGGGGTATTGGCCAGCCAATTGTACTTGGTAACCACAATGTTTTTAATGCCATACATGCTCAACAGGGCCGATGCAGAGGCACCGGCAGGGCCGCTGCCAACAATCAAAACGTCGGTGAATATTTTAGGCTCATTCATAGGCTATAGCTTTGAGTTAATGTTCAAATAATGTACTTTTGTTCATATAAAGAACAATGATAAACTAAAAACTTCATTATCCCAATCATGAGAAACATAAATGAGCATAACCTAACCGATATTGTAACACAGCACATCAAGGCTGATACCCCCCGCACACAAGAAGTATTTGAAAAGTTAATTAAGCACCTGCACGCCTTTGTGCGCGATTTAGAACCTACTGAGGCCGAATGGCTACAGGCCATTGAATTTTTAACAGCCACCGGCAAAATGTGTAGTGACACCCGCCAGGAGTTCATTTTACTATCTGACGTAACCGGCGTTTCAATGCTGGTAGATGCCATAAACCACCGCCATACCCAGGGCGTAACAGAAACCACCGTAAAGGGCCCCTTTCATGCACAGGCCAACCATTACCCCATGGGGGCCAATATTGCCCAGGGCCAGGAAGCCAGCCGGGGCCAGCCCACCATAGTGCGCGGCAAAATTGTAAACCAGCAAAATGAGCCCATTGCCAATGCGGTAATTGATGTGTGGCAGGCCGATGATGTAGGGTATTATGATTTGCAGGACCAGAAAATGCCCGATGCCAACCTGCGGGGCGTGTTTACCACTGACCATACCGGCACGTTTTGGTTTAAAACCATTAAGCCAGCCTCATACCCCATACCTGATGATGGCCCCGTGGGCAATATGCTAAGGCAAACCGGCCGCCACCCCAACCGCCCGGCACACATCCACTTTTGGGTGCAGGCTGAGGGCTACCGCCAGCTCATTACCCACCTGTTTGTAAATGATGACCAGTACCTTGACTCTGACGTGGTGTTTGGCGTAAAAGAGTCGTTAATACTTGATTTTAACCTGAACCAGAACCAGGCCGATGCCGAAAAATGGGGCGTTACGGCCCCTTTTTATGATGTTGTGCATGACTTTACCCTGGCCGGGCAATAAGCCATTATTAAGCCATATACTATGCAAGAAGCCTATATTATTGACGCGGCCCGCACGCCAATTGGCAAGTTTCGCGGCACACTTTCGGCCATGAGAGCCGACGACCTGGCAGTGGTGCCCATAAAGGCGCTTATGGAGCAAAACGATATTGACCCTGCCGCCATTGACGATGTAATTCTGGGCTGCGCCAACCAGGCCGGCGAAGACAACCGCAACGTGGCCCGCATGGCCGGGCTGCTGGCCGGGCTGCCCATTACCGTACCCGGCGAAACCGTCAACCGCCTGTGCTCGTCAGGCATGTCGGCCGTGATACAGGCCAGCCGCGCCATTAAGGCTGGCGATGATGACCTGTTTATTGCCGGCGGTGTAGAGCATATGACCCGCGGGCCCTGGG
>CAZXTW010000072.1:0-14096 GCA_964643525.1 uncultured Roseivirgaceae bacterium | reverse complement strand
ACCACGGCGCACGCCATACAGGGGCAAAAACCAACAGGCCATGGGCCAAAAACCCTTTACGGTGCAGGTAATGGTTTGGCCCTGCAACAGCACTACTTATTTCTCCTTGATCAATGGCAGGGTCTGGCTAAAATGGAGTAGAAGCGGCTTGCTTCTGAAATGGAAGCAAGTTGCTTCCGGATTGGAAGCAGGCCGCTTCTGCATTAGAAGCAAGCGGCTTCTGGTTACTTGGCTTACCAACGACAGCCCAAACATAGTAAGGATATGGTGCGTGAGTAGGCACAGTTCAACACAAACCCAGTAAGGGTTTGCCCTATTGCCGGGGCAGCATTTGGGCAAAACCTTATGGCAAACTGCAAGTGGCCCAGGCAACAACTTTTTACTAAGCAGGCAAAGCCTTGCTTAGGCTATGTTTTGAAATGAAAAGGAATAGGAAAGGAAGGTTAGGAGGTAGTGGGGTTTATTTGCCTACCAGATCGGGCAGGGTACTTTGGATTTGCTCCATGATTTCATCATCAAACTGGGCCAGGTATAAGGTCTTTACCTTTGAGAGCTGCTCAATCGTTAAACCAGAAGTATTACGCAGGTCGGCCTTGTACAGGTTGGCGTTCTCAAAATCGGCCCCGGTCAGGTAGCAGCCATTCAGGCTGGCCTCCATCAGCATAGAGTTTTTGAAATTGGTCTTGATCAAAAAGGCCTTCTCAAAATCAGCTTTAATCAAAAACGCATCTTTAAAGTTGGCCCCACTGGCATATGAGCCCTTCATAGAAGCCTGGTTCAGGTTGGCGTTTTCAAAGTTGGTCTGGTTCAGGCGGGCATTTTCCAGCTTGCACTCAATCAGGTAAGAGCCCGACAGGTTGGCCGAGTTCAGGTTTGATTCAGACAGCAAAGTGTAGTTCAGGTTGGTTTTGGCCAGGTAGCAGTCAACCAGGTTGATATTAAAAATACCATGGCGGTTTAACCTTTTGATATTACCCACGGTACGAAAGGCGGCTTCTTCAGACTCCCACAAACGGAAATCGTCAATCTCATCTTTATACATCCTGATGCGCTGGCGCTTCTCTCCGTTGCGGTTTAGCCAGAATATCAAAATACCAATCACGGCAATGTCAAAAAGCATCCCATGGGCTTCGGCCAGTACCTGAGGGTAAAAGTTCTTAAAGTCGTTCCAATAATACGTAAAGCTTAACCCAAGCACCACCACAGAAAGGATACACAAAACAATAAACGATGTTAAGATGGCATTCTCAATCGTATTGTTTATTGTGTTAACGACCTTTTCTTTAAGCGCTTTTAGCTTGCGTTGAATCTTCACTGTAATGGTTTATTCAAAAGAACACACAAAAATGATAAATTATAGGTATTTGATTGTCAATTGATAATGCTATTTTAAAAAAAATCCTGCTAAGCTCCTATTCGCTACAGCACTGCTTTTAGTTTATTGGCCAGTACTTCATTAATTTTTCTGTACGATTCGTGCGTCCAGCCACCTACATGAGGGGTTAAAATCACATTATTTTTATTTATCAAAGCCTCAAAAACCGCACGCTCTGAGGGGGTTAGCGTGTGCAGCTTCTCATTTTCAAGCACGTCAAGCGCTGCCCCCAGTACCTTGCCCTGCTCCATTTGCTGTAACAGGTCTTTTAATACCAACACTTTTCCGCGGGCAGTGTTCAAAATATACAGGGGCTTTTCAAACCGGTCAATAAAGTCGGCTGTCACCATATGATGGGTTTCGTCGGTCAGAGGCACATGCAGGCTCAGCACATCGGTTTGTGCATACAGCTGGTCAAGCCCCACAGCCTCTGCATGGGCAATGTGGCGCATATCTTTGTACTTGTCATAGGCCAGCACACGGCAGCCAAAACCGCTTAGGCGCTGGGCAAAAGCCTGCCCCATGTAGCCATAACCAATCAGGCCTACGGTTTTACCCATCAGCTCCACCCCTCGGTTGCCTTCTCTGTCCCACTGGCCGCTCCTTACCTGCGCATCACCCAGGTTAATCTTGTTAAACAGGGCCAGTAAAATGCCTATGGCATGTTCGGCCAGGGCATCGCGGTTGCCTTCGGGGGCGTTCACTACCTGTATGTTACGGGCCTCAATGGCATCCATATCCAGCTGGTCAAGGCCCGCCCCTGCACGGGCAATTACTCGCAGGCGGGTGGCGCGTTGCAGCAGGGCCTCATTTACAGCAATTTTGCTGCGCACCACCAGCACTTCATACTTACCTACCTCTTCAAACAACGCTTCTTTGGTAATATTGGGTTGATAATCTGGTACTAGCCCCACTTCAGTAAGCAGGGGCACAATGCTGTTGTGCATCTGGTCTATAATCAAACAGGGTACGGCCATAAAATAAAAAGTTTAGAAGGTCAAAAACCATACAATACATGGGCTACGCCAAAGTACACACCCAGGCCTATCAGGTCGTTGGCGGTGGTAATGAAGGGCCCACTGGCCAATGCGGGGTTAATGCCCAGCCTGTTGAGCACCAAGGGGGTAACCGTACCCATGAACGAGGCCAGCAACACCACACAAAACAGGGCAATGGCCACTACCAGCGAGAGCTTATCGTCACGCCCCAACATCATATTGGCCCCCAGAATAATGCTGCCCAGCACGGCACCGTTAATAACGGCCACCACAAGGGTTTTAATAAGCCGGCGCAAGGCCGACTCAGCAAAAACAGCCCGGCTGGCAATGGTTTGCACCACTATAGAAGACGACTGGATGCCCACATTACCGCCTGTGGCCGTAATTAAGGGTATAAAAAAGGCCATGGCGGGTATCAGGGTAATGTCTTTTTCAAACACCCCAATAAACTGGGCCCCTATAATACCGCCGCCCATGCCAATAATAAGCCAGGGCAGGCGTGCGCGTGACAGCATCCAGATGCTGTCATCTTCTTCAACATCTTCAGAAATACCAGACATCATCTGCCGCTCTTCTTCGGCCTGCTCGGTAATTACATCTACAATATCATCAATGGTAATGCGGCCTACCAGCTTGCCCCGTACGTTCACTACCGGTATGGCCTCAAGGTCGTACCGGCGCATAATTTCAGCCACCTCCTCTTCGTCAAGATAAGTCTCTACTGAGGCAATGTCTTTTTCATAAATATCAGCAATATGGGCGTCGTCGTCACTTAAAATAATACGCTTTAATGACACGCGCCCAAGCAAAATATCATTATCATCAACCACATATACTGAGTAAATCTTCTCTACCTTTTCTTTCTGGCGGCGTATCTCCTCAATGGTCTGTAAAATGCTCCAGCTCTGGTTGGCCTTAATCAGTTCTTTGGCCATCAGGCCGCCGGCCACATCTTCATCATAACGCATCAGGTCTTCAATGTGGGCGGCTTTTTCCTGGTTTTCAATCAGGGCAAACACCTCTTCTCGCGTTTTTAAGGGCAGCTCATTCAGCAAATCAGCGGCATCGTCAGAGTCGAGGTAATTCACAAACGAAGCAATAGCGTCTGTGGTAAATTGCTTTAAAAACCGGCTGCGCGTATCTTCATCAAGGCCAATAACAATATCTGCCCCTACGGCATCATCAAGCAAATCAATTACATACTTGCAATCGTCGGCATCAAATGCTTCCAGCAACTCAGAAATATCGGCGGGGCGTTCGCCAGTTAATGAGGCAACAATAAAAGATGAGTCTCTGCTGTCTACAGCCTCCTGCAGGCGCTCAGCAAACTCTTTTGAAAGCTCAAACTGTGTTGTTTCATTCACACGCCTGTAATTTTGTTGGTAAGCAGAACAAAATCGTCAACACTAAGCTGCTCAGCACGCAGGCCCAGCTGTGGGTCTTGCTGTAGCGGCTCCGGCAAATTTAGGCCTTTTAGGGCCTTGCGCAATGTTTTTCTACGGTTTTGAAAGCCCTGTTTAACTACGGTTCTGAACAGCCGCTCATCGCAGCCTAGTGTCGTTTTGCCATTGTGCCGCAGCCTGATTACAGCACTTTGTACTTTGGGTGGCGGGTGGAAAGCACCCGGCCCTACCTTCAGCACCACATCAATAGTATACCAGGCCTGCAACAACACACTTAATATACCATAGGTTTTATTGCCTGGCGGCGAAGCAATGCGCTCTGCTACTTCCTTTTGCAGCATACACACCACCTCGGGCACCTGCTGGTGGTAATCTAAAACCTTGAAGAATATTTGCGATGATATATTGTAAGGAAAGTTACCTATCACGGCAAAGGGCACCGGCAGCGGGCCGGGCAGGGCTATTTTCAGGAAATCACCTTCAATGAGGCGGCCCTCCAGCGCCGGGTAATGCTGCTTCAGGTAGGCCACAGAGTCTCTGTCCAGCTCAATGGCATGCACCGTGCGGCCAGGCTGTTGCAGCAGGTGCTGGGTAAGCACCCCCATACCGGGGCCTATCTCCAACACATGGCTGTACCCTCCGTGCCCGGTCAGGGCCTCGGTAATGCGCTGGGCCGTTGTTTGGTCGGTCAGAAAGTGCTGCCCAAGAAATTTTTTCGGTCTTACTTTATCGCTCATCTATTACAGTAGTTAAAAAATAGTGTTCCACCTACCAGCTATTGGCCGCTAATCACTATTTTTGGTGCAATTTAGTTTAACGTACCGTTAACATAATGTGAATTGCCAACTGCTTTGCAATACTGTTTCGGTTGGCCTTCGCCTCTAATATGGATAAAAGCAATAAAGAAAAAGAAATAAAGCCCGTTATTGGCATTACCATTGGTGATATTAATGGCATTGGGCCTGAAGTAATTATCAAAACATTTAGCGACAGCCGCCTGTTGCGCCTGGCCACGGTAGTAATTTATGGCTCAAGCAAGGTATTGTCGTACTACCGCAAAATACTGAAGGCCAATAACTTTAACTTTAACCAGGCCCGTGATGGCGAAAGTCTGAACCCCCGTAAACTGAATGTGATTAACTGCTGGGAAGAACAGGTAGAGATTACCACGGGCGAATCGACCCAGGAAGCAGGCCAGGCTGCCTTTGCTTCGTTAGAGCGAGCCACTGCCGATATGAAGGCTGGCCTGATCAATGGCCTGGTAACGGCACCTATTAATAAGTATAACATACAGCATGAAAACTTTAGCTTTGCCGGCCATACTGAGTATCTGGCAGACCGGTTTGAAACAGGCGATAGCCTGATGCTGATGGTAGGCGAAAATATTAAGGTAGGGGTGGTAACAGGCCACGTGCCCTTACAGGAGGTGAGCGCTTTGATTACTGAAGCACGTATTGTGAAAAAACTGGAGCTGATGGAAGCCGCCCTGAAAAATGACTTTGGCATTACCAAGCCTAAAATAGCGGTATTGGGTCTGAACCCCCATGCAGGCGAAGGCGGCCTGCTGGGTATGGAAGAAGACCAGCAGATTATACCTGCCATGAAGGCCTTTAAAAGCAAGGGCAAGCTGGTGTATGGGCCCTTCCCGGCTGATGGCTTTTTTGGTGCCGGCCGCTACACTAAGTACGACGCCATACTGGCCATGTACCACGACCAGGGGCTGATACCTTTTAAGAACATTACATTTGGGCAGGGGGTAAACTACACCGCAGGGTTGCCGGCGGTGCGTACTTCGCCCGACCATGGCACAGCCTACGATATGGCCGGCAAAGGCCTGGCCAACGAGGCCTCGTTCAGGCAGGCTTTTTACACTGCCTGCGATGTAGTGAAATTCAAAACCATGAACAAGGTTGATGTGGCCCTGAACGTGTAAAGGCGCCGGTACATTCAACAAATTCTTAATATTTAAACCCTTCATTGAATATTTAGGAATATCTTATTTAACTTTGCGGTCTTGATTGAACGAACGTGATGAAAGGGCTGAAAATATTTGATATCAATATTGTTGGGTTAAGCCATAATACCCACGACTTTGAGTATGATATTGACGCAGCGTTTTTTGCGTTGTTTGAGCATAGCCTGGTTGAAACAGGCCAGTTAAAAGTGGCTTTACTACTTGATAAGAGTGAAACCATGCTTACCCTGAACTTTACTATTCAGGGCGTTGTGGAGTTGGTTTGTGACAAAAGCCTCAATACTTTTGACCACAATATTGACTTAACTCACAGGCTGGTATACAAATTTGGTGCTGAGTATGATGAGCTGGATGATGACATCATTATTATACCGCATAACGAGTACCGAATTAATGTAGCCCAACCTATTTATGAGTATATTTTGTTGGCGGTACCCATGCGGAAGATACACCCCGACTTAAGAGAAACCGACCAGGCTACTGATGCAGAATATGCATTGGTGTATACCTCAGAAGCAGTTGATGACGCTGAGGCAGATGAAGAGCAAGAAAACGGCCAAGACCAACCGGTTGACCCGCGCTGGCAGGCTTTGAACCAATTAAAGAATAAATCAAGTTAAAATACAGCAATAATGGCGCATCCTAAGAGAAAAACATCGAAGTCAAGACGAGATAAGCGCAGAACGCATTACAATGCTACTGAAAAGAATTTAGTAGTATGCCCTACTACTGGCGAATTGCACATACCGCACAGGGCATTCTGGCACGAAGGCCGCCTGTACTACAAAGGGCAGGTAGTGGCAGAGAAAGAAGTGCTGGCCTAAACCATGATGACAATACTCAAAAACGATATGCTCTCTTGACCATACCAAGAGAGCTATTTTACTATATAGCGTTTTGTGTTTTTGAGTACCTGCCTTAACCTTATATCAATACCATCCAACCAGCAAGTTGCATTAACCCTTAAGCATATTCGCAAACCGCGCAAGCTGTTTTGCCAAGCTGCTTGCGTAAGCACCTACATTAAAATCAAATATACCCATGGGTAAACTCAGAGCTGCCATAACTGGTGTAAACGGCTACGTTCCAGATTATATACTGACCAATAAAGAGCTGGAAACTATGGTTGATACCAACGACGAGTGGATCACCAGCCGGACCGGCATTAAAGAAAGACGCATCCTGAAAGGTGAAGACCAGGGCACCTCTGTCATGGGCATTGAAGCTGTAAAGGGGTTATTGCAAAAAACCGACACCACGGCCGAAGAGGTTGACCTGATTATTTGTGCCACCACCACCCCCGATATGCTTTTTCCTGCCACGGCCAATATTATTGCCAACGGCGTGGGGGCCATCAACAGCTTTAGCTTTGACGTGCAGGCGGCCTGCTCAGGGTTTATATATGCCTTAACTGTGGGCACACAGTTTATTGAAACGGGCAAGTATAAAAAGGTGGTAGTAGTAGGTGCCGACAAAATGTCGAGCATTATAGATTATACTGACCGCGCCACCTGCATTATTTTTGGCGATGGCGCCGGCGCTGTCATGCTTGAGCCCACCGAAGCGCATGTAGGTATTATTGACACCATACACCACAGCGATGGCTCTGGCGAACAACACCTGCATATGAAAGCAGGCGGCAGCCGCAGGCCTGCCTCTGAAGGCACCATAGCCCGCCGCGAGCACTACGTTTACCAGGAAGGAGCCGCCGTGTTTAAGTTTGCTGTAAAAAACATGGCCGATGTTTCGTTTGATATTATGCAGCGCAACAACCTTACCGGTGATGACATTAACTGGCTGGTACCTCACCAGGCCAACAAGCGTATTATTGACGCCACAGCCAACCGCATGGATATTGGCCCTGAAAAGGTCATGATGAACATCCATAAGTACGGCAACACCACCAGCGGCACCATACCCCTGTGCCTGTGGAACTACGAAAACCAACTCACCAAAGGCCAGAAGCTGGTACTTTCAGCCTTTGGTGGTGGCTTTACCTGGGGTGCTGTATACGTAATTTGGGCATACGACCCCAAATAGGTAACAAGGGCATTGGGTTTGCTAATTCTCAATTTTGCCTTAACTTGCCTGAGTCTTATCATACAATAAAACTGGATTTTAGCACTGTATAATGGCAACTACTGCTGATATTAAAAATGGCCTTTGTATAGAATACAACCACGGCCTGTATACTGTTGTTGAGTTTCAACATGTTAAGCCTGGTAAAGGCCCTGCGTTTGTCAGGACAAAACTAAAAAACCTCACCACCGGCAAAGTAATTGACAACACCTTCCCCTCTGGTCATAAAATAACCACCGCGCGCATTGAGCGGCACCCCTATCAGTACCTGTATAAGGATGATTTTGGGTATACCTTTATGCACAACGAAACGTTTGAGCAAATTACCTTAGAAGAGAAAGTAATCAACGCCCCTCAGTTCATGAAAGACGGGCAGGAGGTTGAGATTGTTTTTCATGCTGAAACAGAAAAGGCACTGACGTGCGAACTGCCAGCCCATGTAGCCCTACAGGTAACCTATACCGAGCCGGGCATCAGGGGCGATACCGCCACCAGTGCCAACAAACCAGCTACAGTAGAAACAGGTGCTACCGTACAGGTACCCCTGTTTATTGACCAGGACGAGATGATCAAAATTGATACCCGCACGGGTGCTTACGTTGAGCGTGTCAAGTAAGGCCTGCCTTACCCACCCCCAGTGAGTTTATAACCCAAAATATCAACCTAATGAAAGCAAAAGAAATACGGGATTTGATTGATTTCATTGCGAAGTCAGGCCTTGATGAGGTAAATATCGAAACCGAAGAGTTTAAAATAAACGTGAAAAAGCAGGGTGCCCCTGTGGTGCAGGCTGCCCCTGTTGCCCAGCAAGTACCCGTAGTGCAGGCCGCTGCGCCCGCCCCGGCACCTGCGGCAGCCCCCGCTGAGCCTGCCCCGACCGCTGCAGCTCCTACCCCTGCCCCACAACCCGCAGCAGAAGAAAGCACCGGTGTAGCCATTACCTCACCCATGATTGGCACCTTTTACCGCTCGCCCGACCCTGAGTCGCCAGTGTTTGTTGAAATTGGCGATAAGGTGAAAAAAGGACAGACCGTATGCATTGTTGAAGCCATGAAGCTGTTCAACGAAATTGAGTCTGAAGTAGACGGCACAATCGTAAAGGTGTTGGTTGACAACTCATCGCCTGTAGAGTACGGCCAAAAGCTATTTCTGGTACAGCCAGACTAACCCACTACACCACCAGCCGTATGTCAGGGCAGTAAAGGTACCGCCTGCACTGCCTGGCAGGGCTGATAAATTCATTTTCCATCCTTTTTAAACTTCTGATACCGTGTTTAAAAAGATTTTGATTGCCAACCGGGGCGAGATTGCCCTGCGTATTATACGTACCTGCAAAGAAATGGGTATTAAAACGGTAGCGGTGTATTCTGAAGCCGACCGTGACAGCCTGCATGTACGCTTTGCTGACGAAGCCGTGTGTATTGGCCCGCCTGTGAGCAGCCAGTCATACTTGAAAATACCCAATATTATTGCCGCAGCAGAAATTACCAATGCCGATGCCATACACCCTGGTTACGGCTTTTTGAGTGAAAATGCTGAGTTCTCGCGCATATGCGAAGAATACAATATTAAGTTCATTGGGGCATCGCCACAGATGATTAGCCAAATGGGCGATAAGGCCACCGCCAAAGACACCATGAAAAAAGCCGGCGTGCCGGTAATACCTGGTAGCGATGGGCTGCTGAGCTCTGTAGAAGAAGGCGTGGCCCTGGCCAATGAAATTACTTACCCCGTTATTTTGAAAGCCACCGCAGGTGGTGGTGGCCGTGGCATGCGGATTGTAACTAACGACGCTGAATTTCATAAGGCCTGGAAAGACGCCAGCCAGGAAGCCGAAGCTGCCTTTGGCAATGCTGGCCTGTACCTTGAAAAGTTTGTAGAAGAGCCCCGCCATATTGAAATACAGGTAGTTGGCGATAAACGCGGCAAGGTGTGCCACCTGTCTGAACGCGACTGCTCTATACAGCGCCGCCACCAGAAGCTGGTAGAAGAGACGCCCTCGCCCATTGTAAGTGACGACCTGCGCAAACGCATGGGCGAAGCAGCCATTCTGGGTGCCGAAGCCATTGGTTACGAAGGGGCCGGTACGGTTGAGTTTCTGGTAGACAAGCACGGCAAGTTCTACTTTATGGAAATGAACACCCGTATACAGGTAGAGCACCCCATTACTGAAGAGGTAACTGACTTTGACCTGATTAAAGAGCAGATTAAAGTAGCGGCTGGCATTGAGATTTCAGGTCAGAATTACTTCCCTAAGCTGTACTCTATGGAGTGCCGCATCAATGCAGAAAACCCCTCTAAAAACTTCATGCCTTCGCCAGGCAAAATTACCAGCCTGCACCTGCCAGGTGGCCATGGTGTGAGGGTTGACAGCCACGTATATGCCGGCTATACCATACCCCCCAACTACGACTCAATGATTGCCAAGTTAATTGTAACTGCGCAAAGTCGTGAAGAGGTGCTGGTACGGATGAAGCGTGCCCTGCAGGAGTTTTATATTGAGGGCATAAAAACCACTATACCTTTCCATATTAAACTCATGGATGATGAGCGGTTTAAGTCGGGTAAGTTTACCACGGCCTTTATGAATGATTTTGATTTGAGCGATTTATAGCTTCAAGGCCCGGTAAGTTTACCGGGCCTTTTTATTTTTACGCTATGGTTGCCAACAAACCCCTGCTATTCCCCCACAGTTTCATATTGCTTTGCCTGTTACTGGCATGTGGGCCTTACTGTTCTGGCACCACTGGGGGCAGCTGCACGGTAGTTGACGACTCGCCGCTTTCAATCTGGTCTACCAGGCGGCCATACCAGGCTTCACCATACTTTCTTATAAGGGCATCTTTCAAAAACCGGTACAAGGGCACCCCTAACGACTGGCCCAACGAGCAGGCCGCATGGCAAATGTGCCAGTTGTGGTAATTAATGGCATCATAATGGTCGTACTGGGTAATACGCAAGGGGTACAGGTGGCACGAAATGGGCTTTCTAAAAGTGGTTTTACCTGCCTGCCAGGCCTGCTCAATGCCACACTTCAGCGTGCCACTTTCATCATACAGGGCGTAGGCACATTCACGCCCATCAATAGTGGGGGTTGAATAATCTTCTTCAAAATCAAGCACATACTTGCCCTGTTCTTGAATGGCAGCCCTGCCCTGCTCTGTTAAAAACGGGGCAATCTTATCATACTCCTGCTCAAGCGTGGCCAGTTCATCTTTTTCAAGTGGGGCACCCAGCTCACCCTCTACACAGCAGGCCCCCTTGCAGCTTTCAAGGTTGCATACAAACAATTGCTCTTTAATATCGTCGGTAATTACGGCCTGGTCTACAATAATCATGGGGTAGTACGGTGTTAATGGTGAATGCCCGCAAATATAAGCCGCCAGCGCCACATGGTAAACGGCCACAGCCCAATACCCTTGCAATCTGCTTTACGGAGTGGGCTATTTCGTGTAAATTGCATAGCTGTTTAACAGGCATAATTACAAGGCAGGGCGCCGAAACCAGGGCACTGCCTTTTGCTTTTTTAGTGGCGCAGGCCACACTTACAGAGATCAACGCCATGCACGATTACCTAGAACAATTAAATGAGGCGCAGCGCGAAGCTGTAATGAATACCAACGGCCCCAGCATGATTATTGCCGGTGCGGGGTCGGGCAAAACACGGGTGCTTACTTTCAGAATTGCCCACCTCATTATGGCCGAAGGGGTAGACCCTTTTAATATTATGGCATTGACGTTTACCAATAAGGCGGCCAAAGAAATGCGCCACCGAATTGAAGGCATTGTAGGCAACGAAGCACGTAACTTGTGGATGGGCACCTTCCACTCGGTATTTGCGCGCATTTTGCGCATTGAAGCCCACCATATTGGCTACCAGAGCAACTTTACTATTTACGATACTGACGACTCAAAGAGCCAGATCAAAGCCATTGTTAAAGAACAGGGCCTGGACGATAAGCTGTATAAGCCCAATGTGGTGTACAATAAGATTTCGGCCGCAAAGAATAACCTGATTGACTGGCGTGAGTACCGCGACAACCCCATTTTTCAAGAAGACGATGCGGCCAATATGCGCCCAGAGATAGGCCGCCTGTACCAGCTGTATGCTGAGCGCTGCTTTAAATCGGGCGCTATGGATTTTGACGACCTGCTGTTCAACACCTTCCGCCTGCTTGAAGAGCACCCTGACGTGCTACACAAGTACCAGCACCGCTTCAGGTATTTGCTTATTGATGAGTTTCAGGACACCAACATAGCGCAATATAAAATATCGCGCAGGCTGGCTGCCGTTAACCATAACATTGCTGTGGTGGGTGACGATGCCCAGAGTATTTACGCCTTCAGGGGGGCTAACATTAACAATATACTCAATTTTGAAAAGCACTTTCCCGACTTGAAGGTGTTTAAGCTGGAGCAGAATTACCGCTCAACCAATAATATTGTAGAGGCGGCCAATGCGGTGATTAAGAACAATACCATGCAGCTGAAGAAGGAGGTATGGACGGCCAACCCTGATGGTGACCTGATTGAGATGATCAGAGCTACAACCGACACTGAGGAAGGCCGCCTGGTGGCTACCGCTATTTTTGAAGCCAAGCTTAACCAGCAGCTAAAAAATGAAGACTTTGCCGTACTGTACCGCACCAACAGCCAGAGCCGCTCAGTTGAAGAAGCCCTGCGCAAGGCCAACATCAGGTACCGCATATTTGGTGGCCTGTCGTTTTACCAGCGCAAAGAAATTAAAGACCTGCTGGCTTATATGCGCTTTACATTGAACCAAAGTGACGAGCAGGCCTTTCGGCGTGTTATTAACTTGCCCAAAAGGGGTATTGGCCCTGGCACGGTAGATAAAATTGTGGTGGCTTCAGTTGAGCAGAACATTAGCATTTGGGAGGTAGTAAGCAATGCCTCTAAGTATTTAAGCGGGCGGGCTGCCAATGCGGTGAATGACTTTGGCACCAAGATTAAACACTTTCAGGTAGAGGTAGAGCGGAAAGATGCCTTTGAGGCAGCTACTACCATAGCCAAAGGCTCAGGCATACTGGCCGAACTGTATAATGACAAAACGGTAGAAGGTGTGAGCCGCTATGAAAACGTTCAGGAACTGCTAAACGCCATTAAGGAGTTTGTTGATAACCCAGAGCGAGAAGAAAAGGGCCTGGGTGCCTTTTTACAGGAGGTAGCCCTGCTTACTGATGCTGATAACGACAAAGGCGATGACAACGACCGGGTGGTGCTAATGACCATCCACTCGGCCAAAGGGCTTGAGTTTAAGCAAGTGTTTGTGGTGGGTATGGAAGAAGACCTGTTTCCATCACAAATGATGCTTAGCAACCGTGAAGACCTTGAAGAAGAGCGGCGCCTGTTTTACGTGGCCATTACACGCGCCCAGACCAAGCTATCATTAAGTTATGCACTGCAGCGTTACCGCTTTGGGCGCATTAAGCCCTGCGAGCCCAGCCGCTTTTTAGATGAGGTTGACAGGCGCTTTCTAAAAATGAATACCCGCTTTACACCCAAGCCCCAGCCACAAAACAGCACCCACTATGCCCGTAACCTGGTAAGCAATACTGTGGGCCGCCCGGCACAGGCACGCTTTACCAAAAAAGCAGCACGCCATGAGCCCTCGCCCAATTTTAAGCCTGACGATACCAGCGGCCTGACAGAAGGCATGCGGGTAGAGCATGCCAAGTTTGGCTTTGGCAAGGTGGTTAAGATTGATACCTCAGGCTCAAACAGAAAAGCAAACATTCATTTTGATAATTTTGGAGTCAAAACATTATTACTTAGCTTTGCTAAGCTGCGTATTGTTGAATAAATCAATGTTTTTTGGCAACAGCACAGCTTTTATGAACTACCCCTCTCGAACATGAGCTTTGAATACAATACACAAAAGCCACACCTGCTCTTAAAGGAATATGGCCGTAACGTACAAAAACTGGTACGGCACGTGGTACAGATTGATGACTTAGAAAAGCGCAGCAATTATGCGCATGCCCTGATTGAACTAATGAAACAGGTAAACCCCAATATGAAGGATTACCCTGAGTATGCCCAGAAAATGTGGGACGACCTGTTTATTATTTCAGACTTTAAACTGGAGGTAGAAAGCCCCTACCCCATGCCTGAAAAAGACATTCTGGGCCGCAAGCCCAAAAGGCTGAACTACACCAACAGGCAAACCACCTTCAGGCATTATGGCCACAATATTGAGCTGCTGATCAGAAGGGCCATGCAGCTTGAAAACCCTGACGACAAGCAGC
>CAZXTW010000071.1:0-14147 GCA_964643525.1 uncultured Roseivirgaceae bacterium | reverse complement strand
TGGCAATAAGCAGGCACAACCCATACATTATGCCATAGGCAACTACTTACAAAAGTGCCTGCCTGAACAGGAACCCCGGGCACAATTATTATCAATGGTAGCCCAATTAAACCTGGGGCGCCATTGTATGAATAAAGCTGAACTAAGCCAACTGGCCTTATACAATTACAAGGCAGGTGTCAAGACCATGCATGTGGTGGCTTACACTGCTGCCAGCAGGTACTTTAAGCAGGCAAAGGTACTAATTGAAACTGAGCCTGATGAGCAGGTGCAGCGCCAGTTACCAGCATTGCTTTACCATTACAGCATTTGTTTGTTTCAACTGGCACAGCCTAATGCTGCCTTTAACGCCTTGACTGAGTCATTTAACCTGCTACCAACACAGGCTGATAAAGCCAGGGTGCATGTGCTTAGAATGGAAATGTACATTGCCCGGCAACAGTTTAAAGAATCACTGACCGAGGGGGTAAAGGCATTACACAATATGGGCATGCAACTGCCTGGCCTAAACAATACTACGGCTTACCAACGCTTGTTTATTGAGCAAATGGCTTTGCTGCAACAGCAAATGCAACACCAGTCTGTTGAAGCCCTGGCCAATCTACCCGCCTTAAAAAACCCTGACGTACAAAATAAGCTTCAGCTAATTAATGCCTTACTGAACCCTGTTTTTATTGATAAGGCAGCTTATTTCTTTTACCTCACCCTTTATGCAGTCAACAGTACCATTAAACATGGCCTAAGCCCTGCTTCTTTATTGAGCCTTTTGTGTATGAGCCAGGTTTATAACCAGCGTGACCAACTTGATGAGGCCAGGCGCTACGCCGCATGTGCTATGCATATACTGAAAGAGCGATTTGCCGGGCAAAGCACAAACAGTGCTCTGTACCTTATTATAGCACAACAGTCAATGTTAATTGACCCATGGCCAAACACCCTGAAATGGTATGGGCATACCCTTCAAAAAAGTCTGGAAAATGGCAACTGGCACTGCGCTGCCTATGCAGCGGGCAGCCTGCCCCGCATACACGTAATTAACAACCTTGAAAGCGCTTACCATGAGGCAGGCAGGCTAATTGCCACCATGCAAAAGCACAACATTAATGATGGGACGATAGTTTTGCACCTGGTAAGAGGGTTCTGTAACAATTTACAGGGGGATACTGAAAGCCTCTTAAGCTTTTCGCATCAGGGCTTTAGTGAGCAGGACTACCTTGACCGTTACAATACCAGTGCTACACTAATGCTTGGCTTTTACTATCGTTACCATTTACAGGCCAGTGTAATTTACCGCGACTACAACCTGGCAGTGGCCTACGCAGCCCATACAAAAAAATGGATTGAGGCAGGCGGCTATCTTGATGCTGACCTGAAAAGTGCACTTTTGCTTTATACCGGTATAGCCTTGCTTAATCAGCCACACCATGCCAACCAGATGGATGCCAGCACCAAAGAGTTGCTTAAATATTGTATTGATAAGCTTAAAACCATGGCCAGGGTAGGGGCAGTGAACTTTGATTGCTACTATTTATTATTGCAGGCCGAAAAGGCCCGCTACTACGAACAATACAGCCAGGCCGCCTTATATTATGATCAGGCCATTGACAAGGCACTAAAAAATGATATGATCAGTATTGCCGCGGTGGCCTGCGAATTAGCTTACCTGTTTCAGCAACAGCAGGGCAACCAATTCACGTCAGATATATTTTTCAACCTTGCCATCCAATACTACACCCAATGGGGGGCATACAAAAAAGTAGAACTGATTGAGGGTGAGAAGCTGCCCGTTCGCGCTTCAACCATACCTGTAATCAGTACTGCTTCAGTACCAAAAGTTCCGGTTGCTGCACAAGCAAACACACACAGGCTGGATGTAGATGCTGTAATTCGTGCTTCGCAAACACTATCGCAAGAAGTTACCCTGAAAAACCTGGTCACCAAAATGATGCATATTGTAGCACGCAATGCCGGCGCTACCCGGGGGGCACTGATTTTAGAGCGTAATGATACCTATTACCTTGAAAGCATTCATGATAGCAAGCAGCACGAAAGCCAATTACCCTATAACCCTGTTCCGTTAGAGCAGGTGGCAATGCACGGGCCAAATGCCCAGCTGCCTGGGCGTATTATTAACTATGTAATTAATGCGCAAAACACGGTGCTGCTAGACAACGCCGCACAGTACGGTACCTATACAGAGGTAGAGTACATCAAAGCCAACAACACACGCTCAGTACTTTGCATACCGGTTATAAACCAGGGGGTGCTTATTGCCATTCTTTACCTTGAAAACAATTTGATCATTGGTGCATTTGATGAGCACCGCCTTAGCCTGCTTCGGGTATTATCTGCGCAGCTGGCCATATCACTTTCAAATGCGCTGCTATACGAAAAGCTTGAAGAAAGGGTAAAGGAAAGAACAGACGCACTCAACAAACAAAAGCTTGAGTTACAAGAGCTGTTAAGTGACTTAAAAACAACCCAATCACAGTTAATACAATCTGAAAAAATGGCCGCCCTTGGGGTGCTAACTGCTGGCATTGCACACGAAATAAACAACCCGGTAAACTTTGTTACGGCAGGTGTAGGTGCATTAGAAAAAAAGCTGGCACCCGTTATAGAACTGATGGATGCCATTGAGGCCTGGCATGGTACTGACCACCAGCCAGAAGGTACGGCCGCTGCTTTGCAGACAAAAATTAAGTCATACGCAATAAATGAGGCTAAAACAGTATTGCTTTCGCTGATTTCAAACGTAAAAGAAGGGGCCAACCGAACCACCAAAATTGTAAGAGGCCTGCGCACATTTTCCAGGCATGATGAGGCAGATAGTAAATTTGCTGATATACATGAGGGCTTAGAGGCTACGCTCATTATGCTGCGCAATAAACTGGGTAGCGGCATTGAGCTGGCTACTGACTTTGATCTTGACCTGCCAATGATTGAATGTTTCCCGGGCCAACTTAACCAGTTATTTATGAATCTGGTCTCTAACGCCATTGATGCCTGTTATGGGCAGGGCAATATTACCATCACTACCCGCCGTGCAGGCCAGCAGGTAAAAATTACTATTGCTGATACCGGCCCCGGTATACCTCAAGAAAAGCTTCAGAATTTATTTGAACCTATTTACATTACCAAAGCACCAGGGGCTGTCAATGGGTTGGGCCTTGCAATTAGCTATAGCATCATAGAAAAACACAAGGGCTCGCTTACAGTGCAAAGCACCCCGGGTATAGGCACAACATTTACCATTTTACTTAACCTTACACAACCTTAACTGCCCTTTAGGCCGTTTGAACTTTCTAGTAGCATAAAATGATTTAACTTTAAACCTATAACAGCGCAATAGATAATGGCAAACCCTAAAGCGTTATGAAGTCTAGTAAGTTATTCGTGGTTGTTTTGCCCCTGGCATTGTTCATGGTGGGGTATATTGGTTTGCAAATGGCAGAGCAACCTACCCAGCCCCAAGCGCTGGTAGTACAGCCTGCAACAGCCAATAGTAACAACAACCAGTTAATATGCGGGGTAAGCTTTGAGGCGCCTCCACGGCCAATTAATCAAAACAGCTTAGAGCCCATTGTAGAGGTAAATGCCAATTGGGTAGCTGTAATACCGTATGCCTTTTCAAGGGCTGGCCAGCCTTCAGTAAACTTTAATTACAGCAGGCAGTGGTGGGGCGAAAGAGAAGAAGGAGCAAGGGCCACCATTACCTATGCCCATAACCTGGGCTTAAAAGTAATGCTGAAACCACAGGTTTGGATAGGCGGCCAGGGCTGGCCTGGCGAATACAAACTTACCACCGAAAGCCAATGGCAGCAATGGGAAAAAGACTATGCCGCCTACCTGCTTAGCTATGCCAAAGTAGCTCATGAAACCAATGCAGAAATGCTATGCATTGGCACAGAGTATAGACTGGCCGTGCGGCAAAGGCCTCAGTTTTGGCCTGCGTTAATACAGCAAATAAAAGAAGTTTATAAGGGTAAACTAACCTATGCCGCCAATTGGGATAATATTGAAAATGTAACCTTTTGGGACCGGCTTGATTATATTGGTATTGATGCCTACTTTCCGCTGTGCGAAAGTAAAACCCCTACAGTGGCAGAACTGCAGGCCAACTGGGCACCCCACCTAAAGCAAATAGAAGCGCTTTATCAAAAAAATAATAAACCCGTACTATTTACTGAATATGGTTACCGTAGCATTGATTATGCCGCTGGTGGCCATTGGAATGTAGAGGGCAAGGCTGTGCAAACTAACCACCAGGCCCAATGTAATGCCTATACCGCATTATTTACCACCCTGCTAAAGCAAAAATGGTACAGGGGCGGTTTTTTGTGGAAGTGGCACGCCAACCACCAAAATGCAGGTGGCAACAACAACAACAGGTTTACCCCACAAAATAAGCCTGCCCAAGACATTATTAAAAACTACTATGCCAGGCAGTAAATCTGGTAACTAGCCTAAAGGGCAAACAAACAAAGCTGAATTAAAAAAACACGATATATGAAAAATGTTAATGTTGGCGATGCCATACCTCAGTTTTCGCTACCTGACCAAAACAATGAAGTAATCAACATTGCTGATAAAATTGGTAATAACATACTGGTAATATACTTCTACCCCAAAGACGATACCCCCGGCTGCACTGCTGAAGCATGCTCGTTTAGAGACCAATACCAGGATTTTACTGATGCCGGGGCTGAAGTAATTGGCATAAGCTTTGATAGCCCCTCAAGGCACAAAAAGTTTGCTGCCAAGCACAGGCTGCCGTTTACATTACTGAGTGACAGCAAAAAACAAGTGTTAAAAGCTTTTGGGGTGCCTACCCTTATGTTTGGCATGTTACCGGGCCGGGTAACCTATGTGGTTGACAGGCAAGGGGTAATACAGCATGTGTACAACTCAAATGCCAATGCTACGCAGCATGTGCAAGAGTCACTTCAAATCATAAAAAAACTACAAGAGGCCTAGCTGCTAGGCTTCTTGTAGTTGATTGGGCACTAGGCCAGCGGGTTTAAATACCTTTCGCTTACCAGGCCACTTAAATTCAGTGCAATACTTTTGCGAATACGGTTAAAAAGCCTGCTTTTTCGGTCTACGCTTCTCAAAGTACTGTAGCGCTCAAGGTCGGCCAGGTCAACCTCTATATTCATCATCAGCACCTCTAACTCATTGATGTGTAACCTACTGGTTTTTGAGTCTTGCAGTGCTGCAACCAGCTTTCGTACCCGGCCCATCATTTCATTAATCTTATCTATATTCTGGCCGTTTTCCTTCATCAACTCCAATCGGTAAATCATGCGCACTACCTCTTGGCGCATAGTTTTAAGGTTGATGGCTGTTGTAATAAAATTTTCTTGGACGTTCATTTCTGACAGTAGTAAACAATTGAATAAAATTATGATGTGACTATAAAAGGTTTAACCTCTAAGCTATATACGTTATTGTATTCAAAGCAGTTTTAAAATAATTAAAGTAGTACTTGCTATTTTAATTATTCAGGTATTTAGCATGCGGCTTATGTAATAATACCAGATCTACAGCAATAACCTGGTACTAAAAAGAGCCCCATTTAAAACCAAAGAAATAACTCATGCTATCAAAAGCACTGTTTGCTGTGTTCAACAGGCTTAAGTCTTGGGTAAAGCGCCTGCTCAGGCCTCCATTTAACCTAAACCTTCTAGATACATTAACCTCTACGGCTACGCCGGGTTCTACATACCAAAATACATCATCATCAACCAGGGCGTCATTGCCGTCGTTAATATCATCCTGCCAGTCATCATGGTAGCCCAGCCAACCGGCACCCCCACCAATAGGAAACGTAACGTGCACTACCTGGTTAGAAAACAGAATTGGCTCAATAAACATACCCCCATAGCCACCCAGTAAAATCACCTCATTGGTGGTACTGATATCATCAAACTTTAAGGTGGGTATTAACCCATGCGCTTCTAACCCTATGGCAACAGAGCGGTTAATAATCCAGCCACCACGTGCCCCAACAGATACAAAGCTTTCATCTCTAAAACCAGAGCTCTTAAACACCAGCGAGCCAAAACCGCCTGAATGGTGCTGCCTGCCTGCCAGCGTTTTTATATCGTTATTTCTACGCCGGTAATGGTTGCCAAATTGCCCCTGGTGGCGCAACTCTTCTTCTGCACGCAGCAATAACTCTTCTGTCTCAGCCAGTCGCCGTTCTGTATCGGCCAGCATCTTGTCTTTAAGGGCTAATGACTCTTGGGCACTTTGCAGCGCCTCATTGGCTTGTGGTTGTGTTGGCTGTGTATTCGTTACGGGTTCTTCTGCAGGTGGGTTTACATCCAGTAAGCTATCAGCAGCCGCTGCGGGGGGTCTGGTGTCTTGTGCATACACCTGAGACAAAAACAGAAAAGTAAATGAATACAATAAAAGTTTAAGTAGTAAAGATTGGGTGCTCATGGCTTCAGTGTTTTGAGTTTTCGTGACCTGCCTTGCTAATTGTGAACTTTAAATTTTATTGGGCTATTCCCAAATTAGCATGGGCCTTGTCATGTTTAATTAATTTTCACTAATGACACTGGCCTGGGTAAAAGGTTTCCGCACAGCACAAAAAAAGCCTGCAAATAATTGCAGGCCTGGTTAATTTAATGTCTTATCTACGATGTTGCGCTTTGCTCAGGAGTTATAGTAACGCTATGATTCAATCATTCTTAAATACCAGTTGTATCAGTAACTCACCCCTGAATTTGATTACAGAATGAAAGTAATGCTTGTAACCATCACTTGAATACTTACATAAGTAACCATTTGGGTCAACAAATAACGAAGACAACGAAGGCTTTACCTTGGTTTCTTTACTAATCATATCGTAAAAATGGTTGTACTGGAGGCTCCAGAGGGTTCTTATCTCTAACTTATCAGGAAATTTAATAAATTTTAAACATTTACCCTATTAAATGAGTTTCAAAGCGCATCAATTTATATTGCCTCCCCCATTAACCCAATAAAAAAGTGAGTATAGCGTTGTGGGTTCAAAATATTTTATACACAATGGCAACCTTACACCCCTGGCAGTGTCTTTGCTAAAAAAACAATAAATAATTCGGCATGAAATACATGAAAATAGCTTTTTGCTTGGTACTGGTACTGGCCCAATACACAGTTTACGGAGTTGAGCGGCGTGAGCAACCGCTTAAACCTTTTGATGAGCTAAGGGTATTTGGTCCCTACGAAGTGGTGTTGATTCCGGGCAATGAAGAGAAAATGGTTATCCACAACTATAATATGGATTGGAACGACATACTGTACCATGAAAAAGAAGGCAAGCTTAAACTCAAGTTTCGCACCAACAAACGCCTGTTTGAAAATCCCTCGGTCAGGGTAGAAATACACTACAAGCAACTACATGTATTGTCATTAGGGGCTTCAGCAAACGTAAGCACCCGGGGCACCCTTGATGTAAGCCGTGTAGAAGTATCAGTGGCTTCAGGTGCTTTTGCTGATTTAGAACTCAGTACAGGCAAAGCCAAAATACAGGTAAACTCTGGTGGTGAGCTGGTATTAACTGGTAAGGCTGCCACGCAAGATGCCTCCGTAAGCTCTGGCGGGGTAATCAGGGCCAGCAGGTTGCAATGCCAGTCAGTATTTGTGAAAGCAGTAACTGGCGGCAGCGCTTATGTTTATGCGGTAGATAACCTCGACGCCAAGTCATCTACCGGTGGTGAAGTAAAATACAAAGGCAGGCCCAAAAGCTTGTGGCACAATGCCAACCTGGGTGGCACCATTCAGGGGGGCTAAAACAAAACTGTTAAATTCCTATCGTTGTATATAAATGCAAAAAGCCGACGGTAGTGTGACACTAACCCGTCGGCTTTTTCTTTTTGTTTTTATATTTCGGTTTAAAAAACAAAGCTGTTTCTTTTCCTGAATTCAAACTGGTGTGGCCTGAGCTTGTACCTGAAATCGGTAAACAACCCTTTCACAGCAAATCTGATACAGATCACGCACCAGAGTATGGTAAACAGCAGAAAAAACAAAATGTATAGCATAACAGAGTAATTACAGGTTCCGCAAGGTAGATTTAAGATACAATTACGAATTATCCAGGCTGGGGCCGGATCACCAGATCATTACCAAACAGTCGTTTTAATAATCTATTACATATTAGAGGCCGTTGCATAGATGCACAACAACAGCTAATTAAAGTCAATTAAAACTGATTGGTTATTGCTAATAATAAGAAAGGCTCAACAATGCTTGTTACAGAAAGGCGATTCGTATAGATGTTGCAACGACTGTATAATGTACAATACGCATAAACAGGCCTTAATGTTTTGGACTAAACGAATAAATGACTGGTATATGAACAGGAATTTTGCTTTGTGACCTGATTAAAAAAATTACCCTGCAATAAGCCTTCATGTATTTAAAAAAGTTAAAGTAAAAACGGGTAAAATTATCAGCCCGTAACCAGACGGGCTGACAATCAAAAAATTACCTCTTTGTTCTACCTAATAATAATCTTTTAAACGCTTAACAACGGTTTAATTTACATCTTTACCTTCTTCAAGTAATTGAATCATGTTGGTCAGGCTGTTTTTATTTAGCTCGTCTGGGGCATTACCAAGGGCTATTTTAGCATGGTTTAGGGCCTTTTTATAATTCCCTACAGCACTATACCCTCTGGCAAGCCCTACATTAATAGGCCATGTTTTGGGGTGCATATCGGCATTTTTCTTAAACACCTCCAATGCCTTATCAGTCTGTCCTCGGCCTATCAGCAAACGGCCATACTGGTGAATTTGAAACACATTACCAACCTCAACCGCTTTGGCCATGGTATTATCGGCCTCTTCCTGCCTGTTTAGCTTGGCCAGAATTAAGGCTTTGGTTGATAAGGTATTGTAATTGGCTTCTGCACCAAAACCACCTGCAATAGAGCGCTCAGCCCAGGCCAGGCCCTGCTCAAGCTCTACATCGTTTTGCAAACAATAAGTAGCAGCCTGGTTCCACCCTTGCCAGCTAAAAGCACTTACGCCGCGCAGCTCATCTTTAAAATTCTGAATGGCCAGGGCGTGCACATCTACCTCAATCTGTATAGGTACCTGTAAGTACTCCCAGCTCAAGGCAAGCTCGGCAGTACCTCCTTTGCGGTTGGTAAAATCATAGCTTAACCATTCGCGCTTATCCTGTATTTGGCGGGGTGTTACCGTTACACGCAGTGCATCTTCTTCCTCTTTGTAAAAAAAGCTACCCCACGACGAGGTGTTCTTTGAAAATACTACCGTCCACTCCTTTTCTCCGGGTTCCATATGCAGGCCATATTTACCTGCGGCAAGGGCTTTACCTTCTACCTTTACATCATCGCTAAACGCTACCACGGTATTTTCATTGGCACCGGCGCGCCAAAGCTGTCCATAAGGCACCAACTGGCCCCAAACTTTGCCAGATCGGTCATTGCCCCGGCCATCGGTAACTGAAGGGCTGTGGTAGTGTACACTCACCCAGGTCAGGCCTATTTTCTGTTTTACATAGGCTTCCTGGCTTTGGCGGGGGGCATCAATGGCCTGGCCCAGGGCCGCTACACTAAACAGAAAACACAGGCAAATACCCAATAGGCCTGTGCGCAAAATCAATGTAGTTTTCATCATAACAATTAAGTGTTTTAGGTATGCAGATGGTTTAATGGTTATACATGTACCGTTATGGCACTACAACTCTGTGCTATGAGCACAAGTGCATCACAACAGGTTCAATACGGTTAATAAAGCGACTATAATTATGGTTTAGCGGGAAACACAAAGAAACACCTCAAGTACTGTTATCTAATAGGGCCCAATGGGGTAGTAGGCCATGAAATACTTATTGTCTTAGCTGAGTCATGAACGTGATCAATCTTGATGAGGCATAATTTGTTATACGCTAATTTACGCCTTACCGTACAGTTAGATAATATTATGATACAAGTGGATAAAACTGGCCTACAAATGGTTAATGGCACGCTTCACCGGCTAAACAACCCGTAAAGCGTACACCCTGCCCCTGGTTTTGTCCGTAATCGTACTTTACTACATAAATGAATTATACGTAAATATCTGATAATCATTTGGTTAATAACTTGGCATAACAATTGGCGGGTATTCACTAACGCAATAAATGGATTAGTGATATGCAATGTGCATGAACCGCCTTTGCATCTGTTAGAAAGTAATCAAGATGTGAAAAGCTGCATGCAAATTCCATGTGACTACGGGCATTAAAACTCAAAGTCATGAAAAAGGTAATGGAACTACTCAAAGACAAAAATCTTGTACTGCAAATAATACAAATCATTTTAATGGTTACGCTATTAATACTTTGCCTGGTGGGTATGCCTTAGGTAGCAGTTGTTTTCAATAACTTAGCCTGCCATTAAGCGTAAACTATTTCATGAGTCAGCTTTACAGCAAACAGTTTGGCCGTTTTTTACTTCTTCTATTGCTCTATTGCCCAGCGCAGCTGCCAGCCCAGTGTGTTGAAAAAAATGCCGCTTTCACCGCTGGCGAAGTAATAGAATACCAGGTGGCTTATAACTGGAAGTTTGTATGGCTCAATGCCGGCCAGGTTACATTTGCTGTGCAAGATACCACCATTAACCAAAAACCAGCCTACCTGCTGCAGGGGGTTGGCGGGTCATACAAGTTTTATGACTGGATCTACACCGTCAGAGACACCTACCAGGTAGTGGTTGATACCCTCAACCTCAAACCCTACCAGTTTCGCCGTAACGTAACAGAGGGCAAATACACCGCACAAGACAGTTACTACTTTAACCATGAAGCGCAGCAGGTGGTGCTGCAAACCCAAAGCAGCTTAAGGCCCTATGCTCAAGATACCCTGCAGCTAAAAGACTGTGCCTATGATGTACTCACCATGATTTACATAGCCCGCAACCTTGACTACTCTATCTATAAAAAAAATGATAAAATACCCATATCAGTCATTATTGATAATGAGGCCTATGACCTGTACGTGAGGTTTCTTGGTGAAGAACCTGTTAAAACCAGAAAAGGAAAAGTATATGACTGTTACAAATTTAAGCCGCAGCTGGTTGAAGGCACCATATTTCAGGGGGGTGAAAACATGACTGTTTGGGTAAGCAAAGACAGTAACCACATACCCATACTGGTTGAAGCTAAAATATTAGTAGGGTCTGTAAAAGCCTACCTCACAAAAGTCACCAACCCAAAACATGGTAACCTGGCTGAACGAGAAAAGAAAAAGATAAAAACAAAAACACCCTAAGCCTATATAAAGCCTACATAAAAAAGGCCAGTACAGATACCACAATACCCATGGTATACAAAATTGACACCTGCACCCGGCTCAGATTGTCCTCACGGTCAAACCGGTGGTGAATAGTAATCATATGGTCTACTAATCGTCTCATTGCTTTAATAACGATACAAAAATACGTGCTTGTAACACAACTTGTAATCACTACAACTGGGGGATTTTACTTTTCTTTTTTCACCCTTTTGTAGTAGGTAGTAACTAGGGGTAACCGGCCAGGCTGTTGAGCACATGGCCTCACTTAATTGTTTGATTGGCAGGATGTAACCCCGTAAGCTTAAAATAAATGATTATTGTCTCTCATGCAGTTGCCTATAAAAGTTTGGGCTGGTTGGTAAGCATTAATCTATGTATAAACATCTATAATATTTATATTAGCCCTATAAACAACATTGCCATGCCCTTAGTAAAATTTACTGCCAACCTAAAGCGCTTTTACCCCACCTTAGATGTGATGCAGGTCAATGCCAGCACGGTAGCAGATGTGCTTGCCGCAGTAGAAGCCAGGCATGAGGGCATTCGTGATTACATTGTTGATGAGCAGGGGGCGCTACGCAAGCACGTAAACATATTCATTGGCAATGAAATGGTGCAAGACCGTGAAAAGCTAAACGACCACCTGGCCGAGAGCGACGAAGTGTACATCATGCAAGCCCTCTCGGGCGGTTAACCTCTTCACAACCAAATCACCATGCCACCACAATACCTGCTGTGCTTACCCTAGCTGCTTACCGTAGAGCCGTCTATTCATCGCGGCTCACGTACTGTTATGCTCACAAATTAGGTTGGCATCCACCGTAAGGCTATTAAGATTATTCTGCTATTATTGTGGCTTGTAAACTTAACCTACACACAAGCCATAAAATGCGCAAAGGGAAGAAAAAGCCAGCCGCCAATAAAAGCAATGAGGCTGCCAATGAGTTTGACCGGGCCGTGAAAGAAACCCTCAATGGCATTACCGACCCATTTATGATCAGGAAAATTGGCCTGAGCCCAACTAGTATCAAAAAGCTACCCACAGAAATGCAACGCACCCTTGAACGGCGGCTAGATGACGTGAACCTGGCCGAAGACGAAAGCGGTGAATATATTCTGCACTTTGAATACCAGCGCGACAATGACCCTGATATTATTGGGCGGATGATGGAATACCGAAGCATTTTATTCCGTAAGTATAAGAAGCCCATCATCCAGGCAGTTTTGTATTATGGCGATGAGCCCATGAAGATGGAAAATGAGTATACTGACTCGCAAACTGCCATACATTTTGAGCTGTACGACATCCGCCATACCAGTGCTCGCAGCATGATTGCCTCGCCCTACCCTGAAGAGGTAATTATGGGGGTACTTGGCAGTTTTGACAAAGAAACTCCGGAAACCATCATCAAAGCGATTCTTGAAAGGCTCAAAGTATTGGCTAAAAGTGAGGCTGATTTCCAAAAATACACTGAACGGTTGATCATCTTAGCCAAATCGCGTAAATTTGAACATATTGCAGTAAAAGTTAGAAATATGTTTGACGTCATCTACAAACCAGAAGACTTTTCCTTCTTCAGTGAGGCCAAAGCCAATGTTGAACGGAAAACCAGAGAGGCGACTACTAAGAAGGTAACTGAGCGTGTAACCAAAAGTGTATCTCAGCAAATTGCAATTGAAATACTCAAATCAGGCAAACACACAACTGAAGAGGTTGCCCAACTCACCCGCCTTTCAGTAAAAGCTGTTCAGCAATTGGCAGCAGGTTTACAGGCTGGCGAGGCGTAGTATTTTCAGCAACGGTAATGCAGCGGGTAAACTAACAGCAGAACCCCGCTGGCGCTAGCCTCCAGGCTCCCCAGTCTACAACCAAATTCCTGCCCATGTTACACAGCGTTGAATCTGCCACTTTTTGACCTTAATCTATAGCATTGGCCGCCTGCGGCGGTGCCTCAAACAACACATGCAGCAATTGAAGGGGTATGCTACGCTGTGAAATTAATGTATGATGAAACTGCTTAAGGTCAAATAGCTCGCCCTGTTGGGCTTGCACCTGCTGCCGCACTGCCAAAATCTCCTTCAGCCCAATCATATATGAAAGTGACTGGCCTGGCCATTGTATTACCCGTTTAATCTCTTTTCTGCCTAGGGCAGCCTGGTTGGGCATATAGGTACTCCATAGCTTCATGGCCTTACCCTGTCCCCAGCCCTCGTAATTCATTTCAATTTCCAAAACCAACCTGATAGCCCTTACCAGATTGTACCTGTAAAAAGTATACAAAGCGGCAGCATCAGGAAACTGGTTGTGCTCAAGAGCCACCTGTTCAATATAAGTAGCCCAACCCTCACGAAAACTACTGTAATTAATATTCTGTCTATAGGCGGGCACTTCTGTCTGGCCTGCCCAATACAACTGATAATGGTGGCCGGGGTTGCCTTCGTGCACCATCAACCAAAATACCTCGTTTAAATCAAACTGCCCTTCAAACAATACATAATACATCATATTATTTTTATAATAGGCACGTGCCACATTCATACGCTCACTGGTATTTGGGGCGTACCCTATTTGGGGCAAAAAAGCCGGGTCAGGAAAAACCGTTGGCACCCACTGCTGCATTTGGTAATCAATCTTCCAAAGTGCCATAGCAATATCAGCAGAGTCACTCGTAAAAAACCTCGGCTGCTGCAAATAACTTTCAAAACTGGCATACCCTTCAGGTACTGGTAGGGCTTTTAAGGCTGCCTGCGCTTTGGCAATAAGCTTATAGCCATAATTACGCACCTCTTCAGGAGTAATATCTGTGGTGGTCCAGTATCGCATCAACCACCGGTACCATTCCTTGCCCCTT
>CAZXTW010000070.1:0-14295 GCA_964643525.1 uncultured Roseivirgaceae bacterium | reverse complement strand
CCCCAGATGTAGCCTGGGTGGCTGGCTAATGGTTTACAATTAATAAGGAGCCACGCCTATGCTTGCATACAACTGGGCTGCATCATACAGTACACCACTTTTTATAATATGGTCAACCTTGCGCAAATCGCTAATTGATTCCACAGGGTTACCATTTACAATAATTAAATCAGCTACCATACCTTCAGTCAGGCTACCATAGGTTGCCTCCATACCACATACTCTGGCCCCATTGTAGGTAGCTATTTTCAGCACCTCGGCATTGGGTATGCCTGCTTTGGCATACAGCTCAAGCTCGTGGTGCAAAGTAAAGCCTGCCATGGCATCAGTGCCAGAAACCAATGGTATGCCTTTGCTGTACAACAGGTTTATCATATTCAACATGGCCTGGGTAGCCCCCTGGTACTGAGCTTCCTGGCCCTCAGGCACGGGCAGGCCGCCGCCCCTTGTATTTCTGGCAACCTGTGGCGGCAGCCGGTGCACCACACTTTTAAAGTTAGGGCTTACCTGGCCTGCTTTGCTGTTAAACATTGATTCAAAAATTGCCACAGTGGGGTCAACCACAGTGCCGGCAGCTTTTAACTGGTTTATGAAGGTGCTCACTTCGTTCCCCTGTAAATCAAGGTCAGCGGCGTATTGAGCAACCTTGGTAAACCGCTTGGGGGTTCGGGTGTCAATAGTATCACATAAAAAGTTTAAAAACAGCATATTCATATGCTGTTTTTCGTCATAGCCAGCGGTTACAGCCTGGCTGGCCGTCATAAATGAAGGGATGTGCCCGCTAACCGTCATGCCCCTCTGGTGGGCTTCAGCTACCAGCGCACTTACCCATTCAGGCTTAATTGAGCTGTACAACTTTATGTGCTTATAGCCTAAACTGTCATACATGGCAATGGCCTTCAGCCCTTCTGGTACATTGGCAATTTTTTCTCCCGTAGGGCCAGCATAGGGGCTGTCGCCGTCAATAAAACCGGCAAGGCGTACTAGCCTTGGGCCAATAATCAGTTCTTCATCAAGCCGTTTTTTGGTTTCAAGTAAATCTAAGTTATTGCCCAGGTCTCGCACCGCTGTTACCCCTGCGGCCAGGTGCAAAACACCATCCTGCTCGCCATAATGCACGTGCATGTCCCACAGGCCGGGCATCACAAACCTGCCTTTGGCATCAATTACATGAATACCGGTCAAGTCTACCTCAGCATTGGCAGGTAAAATACTTTCTATTTTGCCTGCTCTGGTTAGTAGCTTCTTGCCCTCTGTAAGCGTGCCTGTAGCAGGGTTAAACAACACAGCATTTTGAATAAGGTAGCCCTGGTGGTGGTTACTGCCCAGTTGGGCTTTTACTGTTTCAAGCTGCTTTTCATCAACACTGGTTTGTATGGCCTTCATTGCAGCTATTTCAGGCTCCCAACCTTTTAATGCTGATGAAAACCACGAAAAGATGACAGCCACCATTTGCCGGTTGGCATCTAACCAAACATAGGTAGGGGCAAAGCTAAGGCCCGTCATGGCATACAGGGTAGCTTTTTGCTGGCTGGTGCTGTGGGTATGCGTTGCAACTGCCTTAATGGTGGCACGCCCGGCAGGTAATATTGGCAGCTGGTTGTTGGGGGCGTTGAGCAAAGCGGCCGCTATAATTGCCAGTTCACCAGTAGCCCCATCGGTTGTGAGGTAATACGCCTGGCCGTCCCAGGGGGCCTGCTCATCTTCATTAGGGTTTTTCCAGCTGGCCTGGCCTGCCTTTACCTGAAAGGTTTCTTCTACCGGGTTTTTTAAGTACCCATGCCCTTGGGTAGTGAGCTTAGTTAACAGGCCCAGCTGATTCAGTTCAAACTGGGTTGTGTATTCAGGGCCCCGGCCCCGGTCGTTGTAAGTAAAATAATGGTACAGGGTGCCATCACTGCCACCCCAGTGCAGTTCTTTGCCAGCTGTGTTGGCGCCCAGTGTTATGGTATAATGCAGTGTATCTGCCGGGTAGCTAATAACCACTGGGGCGCTAGCAGGCGGGGTAGGGGTGCAGGCCCAGCTCAAAAGGGCTAGCACCACCATAGTGAGGTGTACTTGTAGTTTTTGATGGTTCATAACAGCTATTGATGTTTTTGGTAGGCCAAAACTATGTTAAATAACAATACCGGCATGCCAATCTTTATTCAAGGTGGCTTAAAACCACTACCAGTGGCATGCCATAAGCTCTACACAGCCCAAATAGTGCCATTCGTCATCCTAACATTTTAATTACTATCATTATTTAGTTTATTAGAGCAATGAGCATCTTTAAATTCCGAAAACTGCCCATTGGTTTTGGCTGGGTATTCTTATTCGGGGTGGTCATTGCCGGACTTTTGGCCTTGCAGGTAGCCTTGCCATACCTGTATTATAATGAAATGAAGCAAGTGCGCTGGGAGCGCCTGCTACCGCCACTTGTTAATTATACGGTATGGCCATTTTTTGTGCCCTTTGTGTACAATGCCGTGGTAAGCTACCCTATGAATGAGGCACCTCAAAGGCGCAATCGTTTCAATACTGTTGCTATTTGCCTGGTACTTGCATTTACCCACGAAGTAAGCACCCATGTGGTGTATACCATACCTGCCTATTTGCTGGGTTATGAGCAACTGAATATCAAGCTGCTTGAGAGCATGTTTTATTATATGCCTACGGCCATGATTAGCCGCATACTTGAGTTCTGGATTATTTACGGCGCCCTGGCTGCCATGGCCTATTACAAACAATACCGCACCAAGCAAATAGAGCTGGTTAAGCTTGAGGGGCAGCTTACCGCGGCTCAACTTAAGGCCCTGCGCATGCAATTGCAGCCCCACTTTTTGTTTAATACCCTCAATACCATCTCTTCATTGGTAGAAGGTGATGCCCGCGGTGCTCGCAAGGTGCTGTCGCGTTTGGGTAACATGTTGCGTATTATGCTTGATGAATACAAACAGCAAACCATACCATTAGAGAAGGAGCTGGAGTATATAGGCAGTTATTTAGATATTGAGCAGGCCCGTTTTCATGACCGGCTTGAGGTGGCTATAACCGTAGCCCCAGAGGTAAAGCAGGCCAGCGTGCCCACCCTTATTTTACAACCCCTGGTAGAAAATGCTATCAAGCACGGTTTTAGCAAGCAGGCCGGGTCAGGCCGCATAAGTATACAGGCCCAGGCTAACAACCACGCTGGCGGGCAGCAACTAGAACTGGTAGTGGCAGATAACGGCCGGGGTGTGGCAGATGTAGCCCAGCTTGCCCACAGGCCTGGTATAGGCCTGAACAATGTACGTGAGCGCCTTGAACAACTGTATGGCAACAGGCATAGCTTTCAGGTTCAATCGGCCATTGGGCAAGGGTTTACGGTAAAGATAAGCCTGCCATTTACCAAGCACCTCAGTACTTCAAGTACTGCATCTGCCAACCCCTAACCCTATGCTATGAGAACGGTACGCATTTTAGTTGTTGATGATGAGCCCCCTGCCCGGTCAAGAATTAGGCAACTGCTTGACCGGCGTGGCAACACACAGGTAGTAGGTGAGGCCCGCAACGGTGCTGAAGCGCTGAAACTGATACAGCGCCTGAAGCCCGATTTGGTGTTTTTAGATATTCAGATGCCAGACCTGAACGGGTTTGACCTGCTAAAGCAGTTAGATTGCCTGCCTATGGTAGTTTTTGTTACGGCCTATGACCAGTATGCCCTGAAAGCGTTTGATGTACATGCGGTAGATTACCTGCTGAAGCCGTTTGATGACGACCGCTTTGAAGAGGCCCTACAACTGGCGCTTGACCGCCTTACGCAACGTGAAAGCCAACAGTTTAACCAAAAGCTGTTGCACCTCATTCAGGAATACCAGCACCAGACTTCAGCCACAGATGAGTTTATTGAAATTACTGATAAAGGGCGTACGGTTTACATCAGGCCCGACGAGGTGTATTTTGTAGAAGCTCAAGGCAATTACCTTGAAATGCACCTGTTTCAAAAGAAATATTTATACCGAAATACCATGCAGGGCCTAGAAAGCCAGTTTGGCACGGCCAGCTTTTTACGCATCCATCGGTCGTTTTTTATCAATACCACCTACATTCAAAGCTACCGATACATAGGTAATAACGAATACCGTTTTGTGTTAACCAATGGTACTGAGCTGGTATCTGGCCGCTCTTATAAAGAGGCCATACAACAACGGCTGGGGCAGGGCTAAACCTACCCCTTGGTATTTGCGGTTGTTAGCCCAATGAGGCCGTTACCTAATGAACAGCCTTAAAAGCAGGCAGAAAACCAACCCTAATGTATAGCTGCCGTTTGTCAAAAATGGTTAGGCAAACCGTTAATCACACAATTATAGGTTCATCACAATACCCATTTAATCAATAAATAAAGGCCCTTTATTGGTACCTGTAACAGCAAAGGTTTTAAAAGCCTTGCTGGCAGCCATGACTCATTGAAAGCTCAAAATAAATGGGTGCTATGCCCAATGAGGCTTCATGAAAATGCTACTGTTATAGGTGAATAAAATGAAAGGTCTTAATTATGGTTTATAACGTGAACACATTAATGTGTTGTTAAGTACTGTTAGTTTTGGTTAAACAAAAATCGATGTTAAGGTTTTTAACCCGCATCGGTAAGCTTTACCGAAGTGGTAAAAAGCAGGCCTCCAGGGCCTGCTTTTTCTTTGATTTCACGTAGTAGCTTAAGGCTGCAATACAACTCTGGTGGCTTGCGGCACAAAGCTGGTAGCAGTGGCCTCTTGCATAAAGGTATCAAAGCCATTGGGGTAGGGGGCTTTTAACAAACTGCCTGTAGGTATGTACGGAAATATTTGGTCATACCTGAATATTTGGTGGTTGTAGGCCTCGCGGCTATACAATTGGTTTCTGTCCAGGCCACTGTGGTGTGGCAGGCCAGTGGCCCCAAGTAGCTCAACAAATGCTTTGATTGTTTCAAGGTGGAAGTTGGCCACACGCTGCTTCTTATCACCCACGTGCAGGCCTTTTACCAGCTGCGGGTCTTGCGTGGCCACACCGGTTGGGCAATTGTTTTTATTGCACTCAAGGGCCTGTATGCACCCCAGGGCCATCATCATGCCACGGGCACTGTAACAAAAATCAGCCCCAAGCGCCAACGCCCTGAATATTTGAAAACCGGTTACAATTTTGCCACTGGCACCAAGCTTAATTTGCTTTTTAAGGTCAAAGCCCGTCAGGGCATCATAGGCAAACACCAGCCCGTCAATCAGGGGCATACCCACAGAGTTGGCAAACTCAATGGGGGCAGCACCAGTGCCACCTTCGCCACCATCTACCACAATAAAATCAGGGGTAATGCCAGTAGCCTGCATGGCTTTGCACAGGCCCAAAAACTCACTTTTACTGCCAAGGCATAATTTAAAGCCAACTGGTTTACCGCCAGAGAGCTCTCTTAGCTGCCCAATAAACTCCATCATTTCAGTTGGGCTGCTAAATGCGGTGTGGGCCGGGGGCGAGGCCACCGTGGTGTATGGTTCAACACCCCTGATGGCTGCAATTTCTGGTGTGTTTTTACCGGCTGGCAATATGCCGCCATGGCCAGGCTTAGCCCCCTGCGAAAGCTTTATTTCTATCATCTTTACCTGGTCAAGGCAGGCCCTTTCTTTAAACTGGCTGGGGTCAAACTTACCCTGCTTGTTTCGGCAGCCAAAATACCCGGTGCCCAGCTGCCATATCAGGTCGCCGCCCATTTCCTGGTGGTAGGGGCTAATTGCACCCTCGCCGGTGTTGTGGGCAAAGCCTCCAATTTTGGCGCCGCCGTTTAGCGCCATAATGGCATTTTTACTTAATGCCCCATAACTCATGGCTGATACGTTCAGCAGGCTGGCGTTGTATGGTCTGGTACAGCCAGGCCCGCCTATCTGCACACGGGGGTCGTGCTCAAGCGTGCTGGCATCTAACGCATTAATGCTGTGGTTTACCCATTCGTAGCCATCTTCATATACGTTAAGCTGGGTGCCAAAGGGGCTGGTGTCTAGCTCTTTCTTGGCTCTTTGGTACACTACTGAGCGCTGTATGCGGCTAAAGGGGCGCCCGTTAATGTCAGACTCAACAAAGTACTGGTAAATTTTAGGGCGCAAAAATTCCATAAAGTAGCGGCCCCGGCCAAATACCGGAAAGTTGCTTACAATGGCATGTTTGGTTTGTACCATATCATACAGGCCAAGTAAAATAAAAGGTACCAGCAGCACCAGTACCCACAAAACGGGCTGCCACAACAGGGCAATGGCACCTACTGCCAGCAGGCTAATGATTGAAAAAGCAATAAATGGCTTACGCATAACAAGTTGTAGTGATGTTTACCTCAATATGAGCTGTTTAAGCTAATTTAACAAGTCATTATGCACCCTAGCGTAGTGCATTTAACCAATTAAACCACAATACAAACAAAAATACCGGCCAATAGGTGCTATTGGTGGTGCACGGCTTCAATTGAAAAATCAGTATACCTAATGACAGAGGCCATGTTATCGCAGGCTTTTTGCACCAACTCCATATCACGCTTAGTAAATACGTCAAAGCTGGCCAGCTCTAATACGCCGTATACGCGCCCTTCCATCATTAAAGGCACCAGCAGCACACAGCGGGGCAGTGCATGGCCCAGGCCTGAGGTAATCTTAATGTACTCGGCAGGCACCTCGGTAAAAAACAGCGTATCTTGCTCCTGCATACAGCGGCCGGGCAGGCCCTCACCTTCATACAACACCAAATCAGCCTTTTTCAGTTTATTAAATGCGTAGGTAGCCTCCAGGCGCAGCTGGGGGTGGTCGTGGTGGTACTCTGCCACAAACAAAGCCCCCTGGTTGGCGTTTAATGCTTTTACCAGGGCAGCAGTTACCTCCTGGGCAAAACCCTGCAATGAATCGTACCGCTTTCTAATCACATCGCCCAGGTGGTTCAGGCGCGACAGGTAGTCCTGCCGCTCTTCTTCTTCCTGCTTCACCTGTTGCAGGCTGCTTTGCATGTGCAAGAGCGATTTGGCCAGGCGGCCATCTTTATACGCTTCTGAATAAGCTACATCTAACTGGCCCGAGCCTATTTTGGTGGCAAAGCCAGCCGCCTCATCAATCCGGTTGGCCAGCCTGTTCAGAGCTTCGTAAGCTTGCCCCAGTTCATCTTTTGAATCTACTTTCAGGTTGGTTACCGTATGGCCACTGGCCATGGTTACAATAAAATCTCGCGCCCGTTGTATGCGCTTAGAGAGGCTTTCAGCAAACAAAACACCAAAGCCCACGCAAATCACCACCTGAAAAACAAACAAGGCCAAAAACAGCAGTAAATCTTGCCTGATTACCTTCTTTACTCGCACACTAATGCGTTCATTCAGGGCGGGTATCATTACTTCAATGGTATGCATACGGCCCTTCAGCTCGGCTAGTAGCCCACTGCTTTGGTCGGTACCAATTACCTGTTGAAAGTTAACCACCTTGGCAAACTTTTCCTGGTAGTCAGTTAAGCGCTGCAACAAATAATCAATCTTGGCGTCGTTGCTGCCGTCGGGCGCTCTTAGTCCAGCCAAATACGCGTTAAAATCCTGCATGGCCCCCCTGAACTTATCCAGGTACTTTGGGTCGCGGCGCAGCAAAAAGTCTTTTTCATGGCGGCGCAGCATCAACATATAGGCCTGGTCATGCTCAAAATCGGCCTGTTCTACCGCATGAATAGAACTGCGCATTTGGCCAATCATACCCCAGTTTTTAAAGCCCCGTTCAAGGCTGGCCGCCACAAGTTGAGTAAAGCTGTAACTGTATTGATCAATGGCTTCCTGCAGGGCAGCCAGTTCTTCTTCCAAATCAGTGCGGTCAATTACGGTATGGTGCTGTAGTATATTAAGGTATTGCCGGGCCGAGTCTAACAGTTGTAAAGCGGCCAGGTGGTTTTCGCTGGTATCAGTTTCGTAAAACTCGGGCGAAACCACATCATATAATTGAAACTCCTGCTCGTTTACCTTGGCCTGTGTCAGCATAAACAGTACCTCATCAAACGATTCTATTAGGGCAAAGTGGTGCCGTACTGACTGTATGGTAAAGTAAGAGTAGGTGGTGGTTGCAGCTGAAAGTACCAGTAAGGTCAAAAAAGCCAATACAAGTTTTGTCTTGATCTTGTTGATAAGCATCGAGGCAGTATTTTAACTTGTTAAGTTAATGTAAATTGAGTGGCGGGATGCTGTTTTGAAACTAAAACTGTAATAGCTGATTAAAAAACAAATTATTAAAAACATACGCTATATCAAAGGGCTTTAGCACTTATAGCCAAAAAAGCCCCGGCAACACATGTGGTTGCCGGGGCCTCTAATTATAATCAGTTATTCTTATGCCTTAGCATCAGGGCTTTCCTTTGTAGTCGTCAAAGGTATCAGCGGCCAAAGGTGTTTCAGATGTTTTCTGTAACAGCTTATTCACCTTTTCAAGCTGCGGGCCATTCAATGCCTTAAAGCGGGCATCAAACTCTTCTACTTCTTTTTTAAGGGCAGCCAGGCGGTCAAGATGCGATTCTGTGGGGCGGCCCTGGTACAGGTTAATCGTTAAATACAGGGTCTGTACTTTTTCGGCCAGGCGCTCATCTTCATCCACATAAAAGTCGCCTCCTTTAAACACCAGCTCATCGCGCAGGCTTTTTAATGAAGCAGCATACAGTTTCAGCTTCTTGGCGGCCTTTTTATTCTGGCTGGCCATAGTCATGGCATTGTCGTGCAGCTGGCTCAATACATGGTACTTGTAGCCTATGCCTTCAATCATACTATACAGCTCCATCACGGTTTTAAACTGCACGGCACGATCTTCATCAGTAGCAGGCGATTTTGGGTCAGGAATCAGCTCAACGTTGGTTTCAAACTTATCTCTGCCTTTGGTCAATACCACTTTGTAAACACCAGCGGGCAGGGGTGGGCCAAACAAGCCACTAACGGCTGCCATGCGGTTGTCAGAGGGTGGGCCTTTTGGCTTTTCATAGCGGGTGGGCAATGAAACGGCGTTAATGCCCCCGCTTTTGCCGGCAGGTATTTCCTGAATAAGCTCACCTTTAGGGTCAAACAGCTCAATTTTCATTTTGCCAAAGGTGTGGCGCTTTTTGGCATAATAGGTAACGGCAAAGGCTTCGTTGGGGTTTGAGGCGGTAAAGTTGTTGGCGCCGTTGTTGCCACCGCCGCCAAAGCCAAAGCCACCGGCCCACATGGGCTCTTGCTCAAAGAAGTGTATCTTCTTAGCCATCATCTCTTCATTAAGCTGGCGCAGCGGGCTCAGGTCGTCAATAATAATCACGCCGCGGCCATGCGTACCCAAAACCAGTGAATGCTCACGCGGGTGTATTACCATGGCACGTACCCCTACTTTGGGCACATTGTTTTCAAAGCGGCCCCAGCTTTTGCCAGCATCAGTTGAAATGTACAAGCCAAACTCAGTACCCAAAAACAGCAGGTTGGGGTTAACCAGGTCTTCGCAAAAGCTTAAGGCATAGCCTTCAATATCGTCAGTTACGAGCGACTGCCACGTTTGCCCACCATCAGTAGTACGGTACACGTAGGGCGTATTGTCGCCATTTCGGTGGTTATCTATCGTTACATAAGCAGTTTGCTTGTCAAAGTGGCCAGGCTCAATATCAGTAACCCAGGCAAATGCGGGCACGCCAGTGATGTTGTCAGAAACACGCTGCCAGTCTTTACCGCCATTGGTGGTGAGCTGCACGTACCCATCGTCAGTACCTACCCAAATCATTTCACCATCAAGCGTACTTTCAGCCACAGCATAAATGGTGGTATTATTTTCTGCACTAGAGTTGTCTTTTGAAAGGCCACCAGACTCCTTCTGCTTTTGGCGGTTGGGGTCGTTGGTAGTCAAATCGCCCGAAAGGCGCTTCCAGCTGTTGCCACGGTCGTCAGAGGCAAACAGAAACTGGGCTGCCGAGTAAATGCGCTCGGGGTTGTTGGGGCTCTGTACAATGGGGGTGTTCCAGTTCCAGCGGAACTCAGGCTCGTCACTGCGGGGGTAGGGCTTAATATCCAGCTTCTGGTTGTCACGAAAATCTGACCGCACCATATTGCCACCCTGTGACTCAGCATAGACTATGTTCTCATCGGTAGGGTGGGGTACCACATGAAAGCCATCGCCCCAGTTTACCAACTCCCAGTCGCCATTGCTAATGCCACCTGGTTTGGCCGAGGGGCCCTTCCAGCTGCCGTTATCCTGCAGGCCACCGTATACATTGTAAGGCTCGGCCATATCAACCGAAATGGTATAAAACTGAGACAGGGGCAGGCCCATAAACATTTCAAACGTACGGCCACCGTCTGTGCTGCGGTAGGCCCCACCATCAGTACCAATCACCACATGCTTGCTGTTGGCGGGGTTAATCCACATGGCGTGGGCATCAGAGTGCACTCCGCCACCTACCTGGGTAAACTTAAAGCCACCGTCTTCACTGTAGCTCATTGAAAGCCCGCACTTGTACACAATGCTGTCATTGCTGGGGGCTACCAGCAGGCGCGAAAAGTAAAAGGGGCGCACCGTCAGGTTAAAATCGCTGTTAATCAGCTCCCAGCTTTCGCCACCGTTGGTGCTTTTGTACAGGCCTTCATCTTCCTTCTTCTCTGCTTCTACCGTAAGGTAAACCACATTGGGCTTTGAGGGGGCCAGCTCTACAGCCATACGGCCTAAAATGCCTTTGGGCAGGTCGTTGGTTATCTTGTTCCAGTTGGCGCCACCGTCAGTGGTTTTGTACAGGGCACTGCCTGGGCCACCACTGTTAAAGCTGTAGGGCGTACGCCTGAAGTCCCACATGGCGGCATACAATACATTGGGGTCGTTAGGGTCAATGCTCAGGTCAGCCGCACCTGTATTCTCATCAAAATAAAGAATGTTCTCCCAGGTTTCGCCACCGTCTTTGGTTCTGTACACCCCACGCTCGGGGTTAGGGCCCCAAAGCTTGCCAAGGGCAGCCACATACACCACGTTGGGGTCTTGTGGGTGTATAATAATATCAGCAATGCGCTCGGTTTTGTCCAGGCCTTTCTTTGTCCATGACTTGCCGCCATCGGTAGTCAGGTAAATGCCATCACCAACAGATACGCTGTTGCGCGTCCATGGCTCGCCGGTGCCTACCCAAACTGTATCGGGGCGTTGCTGGTCAATCGTAACCTTGCCAATACTTTGGGTATAGTCATCAAAAATGGGGTTAAAGGTGGCCCCACCGTTTACTGATTTCCATACACCGCCTGTGGCAGAGCCTATGTAAATCACGTTGGGGTCAGTGTTTACCACATCTAAATCGGCCACACGGCCACTCATTACGGCTGGGCCTATTTGCCTGGCGCGCATATCGCCAAACAGGGCCTTGCCTTTTAAGGCACTCTGCGCCTGTGCGCTTACTACAGTGCACAGGGCCAGAGCTACTGTTAATAAGTATCTGTACCTCATGTTACGCTAGATGGTTAGTTGGATTATTATGGTATGTGCTCTTGCTACAAAAATAAAACAGGCAATGGGGGGCCATTGCCTGTGTATTGTGCCGGGTCAATTATTTGCCAGGAAAGGTAAACGTATCGGCCGGCAAATCAACATTCATTTCGTAGCTGTCAATGCTAATCTGAAATGCCGTTTGGCCGTTGGCTTTGGTTACAATGGTGTGGGGTACCATAAAGCCGCCTTCCTCGTCGTAATCACTCAGGTACAAATCCATGGCCTGGCCTTTGGCAGGGCCTGTTTTGGCAAACCTGCGCGTCATAATAGGCACAAAATACTCGCTGTCAAAAAAGTAATACTCAATAGAGCCATTCTTTTTAGTCAGCTTTACCTTGTAGGTTTCAGTACCTTCAATGGTTTCGGTACCTTCCAGCTCTACGGTATGGCCTTTGTCTTTGTAATTCAGGAAAGGGTCTTCAAACTCATCTTCTTTCAGTTCAGCGGCCTGCTCTTCGGGCATCAGGGTAGGCTCAGTGGCCATGGCCAGGGGGTTCACCATCCAGGCGTTGGTGCCGTCATAAGCATTGATTATTTTTTTGCCGTTAAACTCAATTTCCTGTTTTTGCAGGTTGGGGCGCGCCCTGAACATGACACCTGTCAACTCAAAGCCGCCTTGCACCATTTTCACATTCATTTTCATGTTGTTCAAATTCTCCCAGTTTTCCCTGCCGCCAGTATTCTCAAAGTAGTTGTCCAGAATCTCATCTACTGACTGGGCCTGCACTGCGGCAACACAGCACAACATCAACATCATTGTTAAAGCAACAAATTTTCTCATGGTTTTCAGTTAAAAGGTGATTACTTCGTGGGTTTAGTGTTCCTTTCAATTGTAATATTACACAATCACCCACATTTTTTTTAAAATGTTGTGCCAAGGCCCTATACTGTCAAATAAAAGGGCGCATGGCTGTGTCAATGGCATAGCCAAATGTGTGCCAAACTAGTCAGGCCGGCAGCAATGCCTTGACAATATTGCTGTTTAGCTGGCTACAGGTTTGCCTGCCATGGGGTTTAGTGGGGTGGCCGCCAGGCCGCCGGGGGTGGCACCTGGGCACCATTTTTCAAGGTCTGCTTGTTGGTATTTATTTTCAGGCTGCTTCACCACCATAGCACTGTCCATATAAATGGCCGTCATTACCTTGCGCACGTGCCGGGTGGTGTTGGCCCCTGCCCGGTGAAACACCCACCCTGAGTGGAAGCTTACCTCGCCCACATCAAAAGGCTCTATTACATGCTTAAAATTACCCAGGCGCAGCTGCTGCTGCATGGTGGCCTCGCTGTGGTCGCTTATTTTAAGGTTGCGCCCCGTAATTAGCTGGTGGCTGGCTGCGCTAAACTCAAGTGGCCCCATGGCTAACGGGGTGGCCTGCAGGGGCACCCAGGCGGTTATGGTTTTATCGGTACTGAGGGGCCAGTAGTGTTGGTCGGCATGCCAGGGGGTAATGCCCCCGCCGGGCTCTTTAAACAAGGCCTGGTCGTGGTACAGGCGCACACCCTTGACCTGCATCAGCTGGGCGGCCAGCTGGCCCAGGCGGGGGCTCAGCACCAATGCCCTCACCACCGGCAGGTGCTGCCACAGGTTATACAACTGCAAAAAAGCTTTGCCGTAGGTATCGCGCTCGGCCAGGGGCAGCACCGCCTGGCTGTTTGCGTTTACGTGTTGGGTTATGGCCCCGTTCAGCTCGGCTATTGTCGCTGCATTAAACACCTGCTTGAGCTTTATGTAGCGGTTTTGCTGGTAAAAGGCCACCTGGGCATCGGTTAACGGGTAGGGGGTATCTAGTAAGGGCATGGCTTTAGGTTTAATACACAAGTTAGGCAACAGCGTTTAACAGTTTGCTACCCTGCTGTTATATTTGTGCTGCCCATGAAAACCCTATGCATTTTTATTGTATTTGCCTGCCTTGCGGTAGCTGTAACGGCACAAGTACCTGCTAAAGCGGGTTATGCCGTACAGGTAAACGGCCTTACCAACCGGTATACCATATATTCAGTATTTGTGTTGCCTGGCGCCCCTGTAACTATACGCAGCAGCCAAACGCTCACTGTAACCGGGCCTGGCACCCCACGCAAAACCAGCGGTGGCGGGTGGCGCATTTCAGCACCAGAGCAACCGGGTGCCTACCAGGCCACGATTAGTACGACCACAGGCCACCCCATGACGTTAAACGTACTGGTGCTGGTACCTGCCACACAAAAGGAGGGGGAGTACCTGAACGGCTACCGCATTGGCCGTTACCGGGGCACTGTAAGTAAAAAGGGCAGCCCCCTGAATAAGCGCCCATTGGGCTTTTTTGAAGTAACAGCCGCCAACCTTGGCTTACAGCTTACGCCCCATTTTACCGTAGGGCAGTTTGTGAGCAGGCAAAAGGGCGGCTACCCCAAGTATGTGGTGGTGCGTGAGCAGCTACTGCTTAAGCTGGAGTACCTGTTGCAACAAGCGAATAAGGCCGGCATACCTGCTGAAGGTTTCAGGGTAAAAACGGGGTACAACACGCCTTATATAAACGGCGATACCAGAATTATGGAGGCCATCAGGCATGCCTATGGCACCGCTGCTGATATTATTGTTGATGCTGATGGCGACGGCCTGATGGATGACGTGAACCAGGACGGTGTAGTGAATAAGCGAGATGTGCAGTTGGTGCTGGCAGCCATTAAACCCAAAGGCAAAGATGCTGATGCCCGGCGCTACAATGGCGGCCTGAATGCTTATAAGCCCAAAAAGGGCAAGCATCAGGGCTTTATTCATGTTGACCTGCGCGGGTGGCAATAAATTGTATACGTAAAGCTTTAAAAATACCCCGCCAGCGAGGCATACAGATCT